>NZDA01000012.1 GCA_002686525.1 Methanobacteriota archaeon
CATCGATAATATGTGAGATTGATTTTAGTTTCTCGACACGTCCACCGGTGGTTAATGCAAGAGCCACAGTCACATACCATGTTCCATCAATAATCATCCCCAGAAATCCCATACCTAGTAGTGTCTCAATGCTCACGTTATTTTCTATGAATGGAGTATATAGTGCAAGCATCCAAGCCAAGATTTTTGGGTTTAGTAATGCGATTGAAAAACCTTGCATGAATCCTTGCTTGTCATTATTTCCGTGACCTCCCGATTCTATTTCCGAAGAGGGGCCCTTTCTTGCATGATTAAGGAAAGTATATCCCAACCAAACTAAGATACAGACTCCGGCCCATTTCAACCCTATTTCCGCTGTTTCATGCAGAGAAATCGCTGTTGCAAAAGCTCCTGCAGCGAGAAATGCGTATATTCCAAATCCAATTCCATGACCTATTCCAGTCATTACTCCCTGCCTTCTTCCTCCAGTAAGAGTATTTCGAAGAACCACTGCTAGAGATGGCCCCGGGCTCATCGCCCCTAAACAAAAAACGGTTGCTAGAGCAATCCAAGCCTCGGGCGTCATTGTATCACTGAAATCTAAGCGCCGTCATACATTGCTTCTATTTCATTAGCCCAATTCTCTCTAATTTGTATTCTTCTAATTTTGAGAGTTGGAGTTAATTCTCCAAAATCTACACTAAGATCTCTAGGGAGAATCTTAAATTTCTTAATTTGTTCAGGATTACTAAATTGTCCATTTAATTCTGTAACATGTGCTTGCATCTCTGCATGAATTTCTTCACTTTCTGTATAGTCTGCAAGAGTTTTCCCGAAACTCTCTAGAGTTGAGATCTGTACGGTTGGATCTTTTGGTATTTTAGCCGGATCCATACCATGTTTATCTCTTAGAATTGCCCCCACATCCAATGTAAATAAAGCACTACAGTATTTTCTTCCATCTCCAATCAACATACATTGAGAAACCAATGGTATTGATTTCATAGTTTCTTCAATTACTAGAGGGGCAATATTTTTCCCACCAGAACTAACATAAAGTTCTTTGATTCTTCCAGTGATTTTAACATATCCATCAGCATCAATTTCTCCTTTATCACCTGAATGCAACCATCCATCAGAATCTATAGTTTCAGCAGTCGCCTCGGGATTCTTGTAATATCCTTTCATTATATGTCTTCCACGGAATAAAATTTCTCCTGAATCTGAAATCATCAATTCTGTACCGCTGAATGGCTTACCTACAGTNCCAAATTTATGATTTTTCTTGTATCCTAAACTTGCACCNGCAGTAGTTTCCGTCATTCCATATCCTTCATACAATGGAATATCAAGGGTGTGGAATAATCTTAGAATATCTGGATTNATNGGTGCCGCCCCAGTAATTGCATATACACAATTTGACATTCCAATTGCTTCTTTCGCTTTCTTCTTAATTACCCCTCCTAGAATCGGTACCTTTGCTAGTTTTATCTTCGATCCAAGTTTTGCAACTAGATTACTGTANACCTTTTCATAAATTCTAGGTACTCCAATGAATAGNTGAGGTTGAACTTCTTTNGCATAATCAATTACATTTAGTGGTGCATCAACAACGGTCATNTGAAGGCCCCATCTAATATGAGCNTGACAGTCAACTAGTTGCCCGAAAACGTGAGCACATGGCAGCCATGAAACATAACCCCATCCTCTCTCAAATTCTTGTAGTTTCCATACTTCAGCAAGTTCAAAATCAATATTATCATGAGTTAATTCTACACCTTTTGGATTACCAGTTGTTCCTGATGTGTAGATTAATGAGAATGTATCATCGGGTGTAATACTTTCAACTCTCTTTTCAATTTCTGAGTAATCGACATCTTNCCCCTTATCGATAAAATCTGACCATGACATACATTTGTCATGTTCTGGCATTTCTACTCCNTCCATTACAACTACAGTTTCTACTTTTTCNAGTTTATCNAGTATTTCGTGNAATCTGTAAGCACACATTTTTTCTTTATTACCGCCATCCATTGGATTATCTCCAACGAATACCACTCTTGAATCAGAGTTCCCNACAACCCACTCNACTTCTTCAGGTGAACAGGTATGGTAAACGCCAACAGCNGCCCCATTACACATGTTAGCTGCGTGATAAGATGTATACCATTCCACTCTATTATATGAGTAAATACTTAGTTTATCTCCTTCGTTAAATCCTAGAGCAATTAGTGATTTTGCTACAGAAGCAGTTNGNTCATGAAAATCAGACCAACTAATGTGATTCCATNTGCCATCAGAATCTTTAGTTGAAATTGCTTTTTCATTTCCATGATTTTTCGCATTCGCCATCAGGTATTCGGGGGTTGTCATAGCAGACATGAGGCTTGACAATGGATGTCTTGACTTAATTGTTTACTAGTGTAGTAATTGGAACTTAGTAAGTTTCATTACACTATGATTCANTAATTCAAGGTAAAACATTTCTGACATTTTCCTTCCAATCTTCACCTTTATTTCTGTTCGCAAGAGGAGAAGCAGGAGATGGATGCCAACAACTAGTTATCTCTACGTTTAAGCNAGATAATGCATTTTTTGCCCTCTTTTCNGCATATTTNCCAACAGCGATTACTTTCTTGATTNNCATAATTTTTACAACTTNAATTAGGTGTTCATCGCATATTGCAAGTAATTGACTNACGGTTTTTCCAGAAATTTTGTCAGGAGTGATGTTGGTTGCCCTTTCTCCGTTAAACAGCATTAGCGGACAATGGTTAACAATGAANACATTAGAAAAAATTTCTTCTACACCCCCATAGTGTTCTTCTAATAAATTCCAGATTCTAGTTCCAGAAACCTCTTCCTTATGCCAATCTAATCCTGAAATTGGTCTTTTTGGATGCTGATTTCTTGGTTTTCCGACTTTCAATCCTTTTATNCCCAATAAGTCCCTAACAACGCTTGTTGCAGAGAATGGAATGCCCATTTGACCCATTCCATGAGGTCCAGGGTTCATCCCCAGAAGGAGTGTTTTTGCACCCTTACCTCCGCCTAATTCAATGAATGCTTTGTGTGGTTCCCAAGCATAGATTAGAGGATTATATACACAGTCAATCAATCCTTCCTTTTCGAGCATTATACCTAATTTTTCAACATTATCTCTCAGATTTTCTGCAGCAGTAATTAGTTCATCTGTTACCATAATATCACTACTGTTTAACGTCTCTAACCTCTGCTTTACTAATTCTCTTGAGTTCTTCTGGCGTAATTGGAAATACGGTTTCTGCCGTCCCCCCAGCACCCCATATCAGATCGTATTTGAATAAGTCTTCATCAATTATTTTTATTGTTTCTTTAAGATGTCCAAAAGGGGGAACACCTCCAACAGCAAATCCAGTAGATTTCAAAACATATTCTGGCGATGCTTGACCAGGTTTATATCCCAATATTTTCTTCAATTTTTTCTTTCTATCGACTCTATTTGATCCTGACGTGATTACTACTATCGCCATATCTTGACCTTCGAAAACAATAGATTTTGCTATTTTTGAAACATCACATCCGAGTTGCCTAGCAGCATCTTCAGATGTTCTTGTCCCTTCTTCATATTGTCTAGGATTGGCATCAAAATTGATTTTCTCACATTCATTCAACCATATCTGATGTCCGTCCATAATTGGTCATGTTAGGATTTGGATAAAAGTTGTTTGCACTTCCGCATTATTGATGAATCATTGTCGTGCGCAGGTGGTCTAATGAATTGGCCAATTGGACCTTATGGTACTTCAATGGGCGCATTATTATTATTCACATTACCAATTCATTATTTCCTGACTAGAGACGAAAAAGANAGGCGTGTTTCATTAGCAGAGTTACCTAAAGAAATCAGAGAAAAAGGGTACTGGTGGCATATTCTTCTCTATTTACTAATGTTCATTTACAAAGCAATGATAGATTTTCATAATGAACCTATGAAAGCTAGAGTTGGTGGTTTCACTCATTGGATATATGCCATAGAAGGGGACTGGACTTACCATATTCANGATTTATTTCTGAATGATTTTCTAACTAATCTTCTATCTGGGCATTACCTATTCATGTACCTGTTTATGATTTGGTTTTCACCAATGTACTACATTTTGTGTCGTGACGAAATTATGGCAGATAAGGCGGCTCTNAATTATTTCATAATATATCTGTTAAGCGTTCCATTGTACTTATTTTTCAATGTTGAAGTAACATCTACCTACATATCTGGGATGGATGCTTTATTGTATCATGATTCATTCACTCTAGCATTTTTCACAGATAATGATCCAATGGATAATGCGATACCAAGTTTACATGTAGGGCTGCCAATTAGTTTACTGATCATCAATAGATTACATTGCCGTAAATTAGGTATTGATTTCAAAGATTGGCGCCACAGAGAATTTGACTATTTCATACAATTTAACGTAATAATTTACTTATTTTCGATTCAATATCTTGGAATTCATTGGTTAGTTGATATCATNCCTGGAATANTTTTAGCAATAATAACATCATCATTTGTACATGCAGTTCAACCAGTTGTACGCGCTAGATCTGAAAATGGTTGGAGTTCATTACTACCNGATAGGAACCAAGTACTTTCTTCAATAATTATCTTGATAATTTGTTCCACATGGTTAGCTGTTGGAGTAATTGATGGCTCAGGTACCGATGAAGATGAGGCAAATATGAGATTCGGAATAGGCGATGTTAATTTAGATACCATTGAAGTTCATAGTATCTGGGATCCTGTTATTGTAGATATCTTTAACGTGGGTGAAAACGATGTCGAAGTTCTGTTAATTGAGAGAGATTTTGTTGAAAAACACGCAGAAAAAGGTATATTTAATTGGGATAACTTTGTATCCGAAGGAAATCTTTCAATTTTAGAGAAAAATNGTTCNTTAACNTTCGAAATTANTCCNGAAAATATTTTCGATGTGAATATTGTTCTATTTAGATTAGCAGATTCTGGNCAACTTGAAGATGGNGCACTCGGTGAAGTTAGGATAGTATCGAATTATGTTGATGATGAACTGATATACACTGGCTTCATAGTCAGTNTTCCCGCATTTTTTATCACAGGGATAGTTATTGAAGGATTTTACAATCGTAGATTTTAGAATATATTGAANGCCATTATTCCCCCGATGTAAAGGCCTGACATCGAACCCAAGGCTAACCATATACCAATTCTAAANGGAGGGAAATTATATTGCCAGATNTACATAGATTGCCCTAACCAAGTNAGAATTACAACTGCAATNCCATAAAATCCGAAGAAAAATCTGAATGAGTAGAACACAATCAATCCCAAAACATAACCTAAATATAGTTCATTTTTATTTCCANATTTTTCATTCAAGAGGAAAACCAAAAGCCCTACTAATGCCAAAATTATTACTGGAGTCAAAAGATTTCTAGTTGTAAAATAGTCAGTTTGGAAAATATATGGTATGAATGCTAATATTAATCCAGTAACTGAGGGTAAAACAACTGGCCATAGCGGAGCAGACTCCCACTTCATGACTCTCCGGGGACATATCTAACATATAATACTCTGAATTGCTCCATACGTCTCATTCATCAATAAGTATAGTCTCCGATGTGTTATGGCGAAAGGCGAAATTGTACTTGGATGTCTTGCTCCACATCCTCCGCACCTAGTTTACGCAGAGAATCCTCCTCAAAATGAGGCCTTCAGTGAAGGGGGATGGGAGACTCTAAGATGGGGTTATGCAAAACTTGCAAGAAAATTAAAAACAATTGATTATGATGCAATTGTAATATTCACTCCACATTGGCAGACATACATCGGTACCCATTTCTTGGGTCTTCCTGAATTTAAGTCTAAATCTGTAGATCCGGTTTTTCCAAACTTGTTCAGATACAACTATGATCTTAAAGTAGATGTTGAATTAGCTGAAGCAATGCATGAAGAAACTGCTAAAGCAGGAATAATCACAAAAATGATGAGNAACCCTGATTTTAGAGTGGATTACGGAACTATTACNTCATGTCATTTACTGAATCCAAGCTGGGATAAACCAATTGTAACAATATCCAGCAACCGCAATTCTCACTATTATTCCAATGAAGTGATGGTTGAACAGGCTAAAGCATTGGGTGAAGCTTGNATGNGAGCAATAGAAAAAAGTGGTAAAAAAGTAGTTTTAGTCAGTAGTCACAGCCTTAGCCACCGTCACTTTGTTACTGAATCTCCTCTCCCTGAAGATATGAGTAGAGAGCATATTTACAATCATAGTCAATATGTTTGGGATATGAAAATCATTGATATGTTTAGGAAAGGACAGATGCAAGANGTAGTAGATATAATGCCAGAATATACTGAACAAACAATTGCTGAAACTGAGGCGGGAGGACTTATTTGGATGATGGCTGCTATGGGNNTNCCAAGTTATCCTGCAGAAATTTATGGNTATCAATCAGTAATTGGTACTGGTAATTGCATAGCTTGTTGGGACCCTAATACTCAGACAAGGGAGTTAGTTCTTTGAGGTGTTTGAATGAGTGAAGAATCACAAATTCTGTTCGGACTTTACGTCCCTCCTCATCCACAGCCATTATTATCTCCAGACGCAAATCCNGGATANGCAAATTTACGTGCTGCATTTGAAACATGTAGAAAGAGAATAGAAGAATCTGAGGCAGATTTGATTCTGNTCTATTCAACCACATGGCCNAGTGTTGTAGGTCATCAGATTCAGGCCCTTAGAGAATCTATCTGGACNCATGTAGANGATGATTTTCATTATTTAGGAAGTATGCCCTATAATTTTCAAATCGANACTGANTTTGCTCATGAATATTGTTCTATGGCAGAAAAAAGAGGATTACATGCTAGAACTGTGGAATATGAAGGCTTCCCNATAGATACAGGTTCAGTAGTCGCGCTTAGTTTGCTTAATCCAGATAACAGAATTCCAGCATGTATTGTATCCAGCAACATGTATGCTAATCGTTCAGAGACAATTGTTTTAGGAAAAGCTGCAAATGATGCTCTGATTAGTCAAGGTAAGAAAGCTGTTGTTGTTGTGGTATCTAGTTTGTCAAATAGAATGTTCACTGAACATATCGATCCGGCTGAAGATAGAATCCATAGCTCAAAAGATGACGAATGGAATCAAAAAATATTAGAATTTTTTGCCGATGGTAGACTAGAAGACTTGAGCCAACTAAGTCGAGAAATTCATGGTCAAATCAGAGTGCAGAAAGTAGTCGCATACAAGCCAGCATGGTGGATGGCTGCATCAATGGGGCAGCACAATAATTACAATGGAGAAGTTTTAGCTTACGAGGCTCTACATGGTTCTGGTGGTGCAGTTATTCAACTCACTCCATCTTCTGGTTCATTCGGAGATAAAGAATTCGACGAAGATGACGTAGAATACTATCAAGGCGATAGAAATGTCTTGAATAAGGGGAATAATTGATGTCTGAAAAAATCGATGAAGAAGATTTCCAGGAAAAACGTTGGCAACTTCTTGAGTGGATATATGAAGTCGATCAGATTACTGACTCAGAAGCAAGAAGTCAACTTGTAGATGAAATTAAATCCATGCCTCAAGAGATAGTTGAAAAAATGTATAATGATTACGGTAAATCACTTCTAAGTTCTGCAGGTGGTGCAATGGGTGCAGCTGCAGGGGTAGCTGTTGGAGGGCCTGTAGGCGGAATAGTTGGAGGTGTCGTTGGGAAGAAAACCGCAGGTAAACTGGTTACAGCAAATGGTCCATTCAAGTCAGAACTCGGGCCTTCTGCTGTGGGGGCATATCCACACCTTCACAGAGTTGGTGATTTGATATTTGTTAGTGGAATTGGTCCAAGAAAACCAGTTACTAATGAGATACCTGGTGGACCTATAAAAGACGAAAATGGCAATCCACTCGATTATGATATTAGAGCTCAGACTCGTTCGGTAATCGAAAATATTAAGATTATTCTCGAAGAATATGGATCAAGTTTAGAGAAGGTAGTCGATGTTTATACAATGCTTGTAGATATGGACAGAGATTTTACTGGCTATAATGAAGTTTACGCTGAATATTTTTCAGAGATTTTGCCGGCAAGAACTACTTGCTCTGTTTCGGCTCTCCCAACCCCTATAGCCGTTGAACTCAAAGTAATTGCAAAAGCATGATTTTCCTAATCATAAAGATTCAATCCTTTCTGATGTGCAATCAATTGGGGCAGAAATAGGGTTGCAAGCAACAGGATTTCCATTTGGTATCTCTACCCAATAATCTATGCCTTCAACTTTTTCTGGATAATCTGTGGAAATAGAATGGGCGCCAACTGAAATAGCGGCCTCAAGTCTGGATGTGTCATTATTGTCAGCTTCTCCATCCTCTGCATTATCTGCTCTCGATCTAACTATGAATCCGTCTCGGACTAAAGCCTCTATTTCATCACCATTTCCTATTGGGTTTGTATCAGAGAAAATTGCGGCTTCAGAACTTCCTGGCTCAGACATTGTAAACATTCTCGAACCATTCAAACCAGGAAATTTACCGTGATAATTTTCTCTTAAATCACCACTGGAAAGGAGTATGAAAATTGCTTTACCTCTTGATTCGTCCAGTAGAGGCCATCCATTTTTTAATATGGCATCCGAAAGTGTATCTTCACCATTTCTTACATCGTCAGGAACAATTGTCTTGTTACGTGGCCAATATTGTATAATTTCATTTTCAATTTTATCTAACATATTTTGCAAATCAATAACTACCGTATTATCTGTACTTTGTTCGATCCATTCTTTAGGCTCTATCCAAATCATTAATGGTACATGTTCTTGATTTTGATTAGACCAATTTAGTAAAGTTTCCAAACATTCTTCCAAAGTGATACAGTTAGACCTTACATCATATTGATTATGATAGACATATAATTGACCTCTTGCATCCCACCAGACATCAATTTCAAACTGTCTAACTCCTTGTTCTTCAGCTTGTACATCTAATGGGTCGTGTGAGTAGTCATAGGCTCTAATTGTAGGACCAATTGGAGCCAAATGGTAAGAGTTATGGGTTCCTTTCATTTGAATATGATTGATTCTTAATGGAGTTAAATCTTCATCTTCAATAGTGGATTCTTTTTCAGAATTTGAAAGGCAGCCACTAATTGAACCTGAGAAAATTATCAATACCAAAATGGCCGATACCGCCCTCATATTGTTCATTCTAGTTTGTTATTTACATTAATAATTTCGGAGTACAAACCTTCAACAATAACCTATCTTTCGGATAAATATGGACAGACTATCTCCATCTGATGTATTAGGTATAGTTCTACAACCATTTGAATCTGTTACAGATACTTTGGAAAGGAAATTAGGATTATTTTCGGTTGTTATACTTTCATTATCTGCTATGTTAGGGAGCGGATTATTCGTTCTTCCTTCTCTAGCAATGATGGAACTCGGTGGAGGAGAAGTTGCTCTAGGAGGAATTTGGTTAGCATATTTATTTGCAGGTTTAGTTATTCTGCCTGGAGCTATTTCAAAATCTGAACTTGCATCTGCCATGCCCTCTTCAGGAGGGGCTTATGTCTACATCGAGAAAACCTTCGGTCCAATCATTGGTACAATATCTGGATTGGGTTTATGGGCTAATTTTATGCTTAAATCAGCCTTTGCACTATTGGGATTCAAAGCATATCTNTGGGTTTTACAAGGTATCTTTGGTTTTTCCATCAATCTTGAAATTGCGGTTATGATAATGCTTTCATTGATTGTAGGCATAAATATTCTAGGTGCAAAGAGTATCAAGAAAGTTCAGACACCAGTAGTCTTAATTTCTGTATCTTATCTTCTCTGTGTTTGTGTTTGGGCCTTAGCTACAGCGGAACTAAATTGGGAAGCAGCGATTTCAAAAGAATCACTAGGAGCGGATTGGCATAGTTTTTCATCTACTGCTGCTCTAGTTTTTGTTTCATACATTGGCGTGACAAAAATTGCAGCAGTCGGTGGTGAAATTAAGTATCCTGGTAAAAANTTACCATATGGAATACTTATCTCTCTACTNTTTAGTATTCTTCTGTATGTATTTGTAACTCTAACAATGGCAATTACTGTTGATCCATCTCACTATATTGAAAATGGGCATGCTCGAGAAGATCCAATCTATATTTTTGCTTTAGACGTTGGGGGTAAGACAGTGGCAACGATTGCGGCAACTTTTGCTGCTATCACAGTTCTTTCAGGTTCACTTGCTGGTATTATGGCTGCGTCCCGATTCCTTTTTGCAATGGCTCGAGATAATCTTTTACCAGCATTTTTTGAAGATGTTCATAGNAGATATGAAACTCCTCATTGGGCAATAGTTTCTACTGGTTTATCAATGGCNGCTGCTATTATGTTTTTACCGGTTCACGATGTAGCTGAGTTTGCATCTGGATTTAATATAATGATATTTATNGTCATTAATGCTTGCGTTTTAGTCCTACGTTCATCATCAAAATCTCATTGGTATGAACCTGAGTGGAAATCTCCATTATATCCTTTAGTGCAAATTTTAGGGATTTTAGGAGGTTCAGTATTAATTTATGCAATGGGAATGAAGGCTGTNATTGGAGGAATGGCTGCTATAATTATTGGAATTATTATTTATCAGTCATATGGAAAGAAACATACNGGAAATAAACTTATCACCCCCTGGGAAACTTTNCGTCTGACATTNACAAATCCTGACCGAGTTGAACACCGTCGNCGTTGGGCAGCGTTTCATGCAGCTGATACTGGTAGGAATAATCATCTTAATTTGAGTGAATTTATTGCAGCAATGCAATCTCTAGGATTTCCAGGTGAGAGTGAAGATGCATTGAGAGAATATTTCCATTCTGCAGATGATGATCAGGATGGGATACTGGATATCGACCAGTTCCTATTAGGTGTAGAAGAATTAGAGTTTGATGAGTGATTGATTAGGCGTTTAGTTGAAGGCATGTATCTTGCTCGAACATCCCGAAGGTGAGTGTATGGCAATCTCTAGTCGAGCAAAAAAAGTGACAACACATACATTACAGGAAATGAAGGCTAGTGGAGAAAAAATCACTATGTTAACTTCATACGATTATTCTCTAGCTAGACTCGTTGATGCAGCTGGNATTGATGTGATTCTTGTNGGNGATTCAGCATCTAATGTAATGGCAGGTAANGAAACAACAGTCCCAATTACATTGGATCAAATGATTTATCATGCTCAATGTGTAATCAATGGAGTTGACAGGGCATTAGTGGTCGTTGATATGCCATTCGGTACATATCAAGGCGATTCAAAAACCGCTCTTGACTCAGCAATACGTATTATGAAAGAATCTGGTGGACATGCCGTAAAGTTAGAAGGAGGTTCAGAAATAGTCGAATCTGTTGTAAGAATTCAACAAGCAGGAATTCCAGTAATGGGTCATCTAGGATTAACTCCACAATCAATATACAAATTTGGNACATATAGTGTAAGAGCTAAGGAACAAGATGAGGCTACTAAATTACTTGAAGATGCAAAGGCACTGGAAGATGCAGGATGTTTTTCCATTGTTTTTGAAAAAATACCTGCTGAATTAGCCAAAAGAGTNAGNGAGCANTTGAGAATTCCAACAATNGGNATAGGCGCAGGTGTAGATTGTGANGGTCAAGTATTAGTCCTACATGATATGTTAGGGATAACAAAAGATTTCAGCCCTAGATTTTTAAGGAGATATTCTGATTTAGGTGANATTATTGATGGTGCAGTTAAGCAGTACATCGAAGACGTTCGTAATGAACAGTTCCCAAATGCTGATGAAGGATACTAATTCTTACAGTTCATCTNTACAAAACTTCAAGGACAACCGCCTTTGATGGTTAGTTGCTATGAGTGAACTTTGGGTCGAGCGCCATCGCCCNCGNACNGTTGGGGATATCAAAGGTCAGCGTGCAGTTGTTGAAAGACTCAAAGCATACGCAGAGAAAAGAACGTTNCCNCATTTGNTATTTGCAGGNCCTCCAGGGACTGGNAAAACAACNGCTGCTATTGCTTTGGCAAGAGANGTCTTTGGTGAAGAATATCGTACAAATATGCTAGAGATGAATGCNAGTGATGAGAGGAAATTAGAATCNATTAGAACTAAAGTCAAATCATTTGCACGCACAGCTCCNGTTCCAGGAACTAANTTCAAAGTNATTTTCCTNGATGAAGCNGATGCATTAACTCCAGATGCCCAAGGGGCATTGAGNAGAATTATGGAACAATATGCTGAAACTTGTAGATTCATCTTATCTTGTAACTATTCATCCAAGATAATTGAACCAATTCAATCTCGATGTGCTGTTTTTAGATTCCGTCCATTGGCTGAAGATCAAGTTAGNGATATGATAGTAAATGTNGCTAAAGAAGAAAAAATTCAACTTCACTCCGATGCTGCNGACGCAATTGTTCATGTCTCTTTAGGNGACTTAAGGAAAGCTATCACNTCCTTACAAGTTGCCTCATCTTTGGATAGTAATGTNACTCGAGAATTAATCTATGAAACAACCGCAACCGCTCCNCCNGAAGAATTACATGGATTTTTCTTAGCTTGTCAGCAAGATGGTTTCCAGCCAGCTAGAAGAAGACTTAGAGAGTTATTAGATAAGTTTGGACTAGCCGGTACAGATTTGGTTAATCAACTACACAGGGAACTAGGAAATGTCACATTTTTTGATGAAAGTCAGAAACTTAAAGTTACAGAAATAATGGCTGAAACTGATTTTAGAATGGTTGAGGGAGGGGGCGAGTCACTCCAATTAGATGCAATGACTGCTTCGATTTGTTCTAAAATTAATCAAGAACAGTAGTCTGTGCAATTGAGATTGTATAAGTTAATTCGGTGGTATTCTCCCAAGGAGATCCATCCTCAGTCATAGTAATCTCGATAGTATATTCTCCGGGCCCCAATGTACCTAGATCCCAAGCGAGACCTACATCACTGTTGTGAGGTGCAACAGATTTTCCCCTAGTCCAATTACTAATCGAATCAAACATTTCAATCTCTTCCACGTGTGAAATGGCAGTCCCATTAGCCAATTCTTGCATTACATCTCCTCGATAATAAATTACAGCATTAATTTCTACAGAATCAGCATCTACATTATCTCTTACTGCCATACCTAAAANCACATCNACAGTGTCCTGATTCATATCAATAGTATATACGCCATTTTTCCACGANACGTCTTCAATCGCATCATTCTCTTCGACATCTATACCTCCTGCAAGAGTTGGCGGAGCAATGTCTGCAAGTGGAGGATTTGAGACTATAAATGAAAATGCTAACCAAGTGAAAATGAATAGAAAGATAGCTCTAAACCAGTTTCCATTCGTATACAAATCACTATATTTACTAGGTATTACAATCTTATGAATCGGAATTATTGTAGCGCATAATAATAATGGTATAAGATATAAAATAGGCCCTGGTTCACTCATTTCAGGCATCAACAGATATCTGATTGCCAATGCGACAGTAGCTCCATATAAGATTACCAACCACATTGAATAAGCNTCTGCAACTTCCTTNACTGCATGAGCTGCAGGATCGAAATCTTCAATTTTTTTCGGTGTTATTTTNCCATCCTTCTTTTCTCCGCCTGACTTACGTTTCCGGTCGTTGTAAGCATTGGCTCTGAGGGCGGTATCAACGTCGACCACGTTCATCCGAAGACGAACTCCTCATCAAGGGTACTGATGAGACAAGTTCCCGAAAAACCTCATTTGTTCGACGGTTATACTCAAATGGTAACTGTCTCTCGACAGACTTACTGCCGGGGTGGCGTAGTTGGTAGCGCGTCGGACTCATAGGGTAATTTTTGGTGGAAATATGATTTCTAACGAAACTAGTCATGAGCGCAACAGCCTGCTTTGAGTGTCTGAGACATCCGAAGGTCGCGGGTTCAAGTCCCGCTCCCGGCACCATCTTTCAGCACCAAAAGATTTCATAATNCTATTATCACAAGTTTACTAGNTACAATCGCCTTCACAGGCATCATAGATTTCCCCNTCTAAGATGAANTTAAATCCGATTTCTGCAGGTTCNGAAGGATACCAGAGATATCCATGAGCGCCATTTCCTGGACCAAAAATATTTTCTTCAGGAGCAGTGAAATTACCATCGAAATATATTGCTACTGATGAAGAAGAATCATTTTCATCCCATATACTGGTTTCCAATGGATGATAAACAGAACTCTCCATAATGGAGGCACCTGAACTCCTAATCATTCTATCTGCAGATAAGATTGGAACTACCTGATCTCCCATTGAGTTTAGAGATACAAATTGATGTTCATGCAATCCAGAGTATCCTCCATTGAGATATGCTGAATATGCATCGGGATCAGCAATATCCCATAACTGTTGAATTACTGCTGACATTATAACTGCTCTATCCATCTGATTTCCATAAGAAATATCCAATGAAAATGCGTAGTATAATCCCTGGACGGCACCAGACCTTTCTGCAATTAATGTGTAAGGGCCTCCTCCCGCAAATAATACTCCTCGATTAATATCTGGAGAAAGTGACATTACAGGTATACCAACTATCCCTCCTAGTGAATATCCTCCCCAGTGTATTTCGTCAGTATCTATTATCTTCAAATCATCTTCATAAAATTCTGATAAATTAGAACAGGTATTAGAGAATGTCCTAGCTAGGACTACATGATTGATCATTCCTTGCTCTAGACTTGCAGAATGGTGACTGAAGTAATTAGGATCCAATAATGCAAATGATATGGGGTCATAATCTACATTTGAAAATCCTGTTATATCCGTTGTTAGCATTGCAGTTTGGTAGGTATGTGCCCATCCTCTAGGTCCTCCATCTGCGAGTCCTAGGAATCCATGCCCCCAGATAGTAATGGGCATCTCAGTAGTATCATTTTTCAGATTTGGTATTGTCATGATGAATGGAACTTCTCTATTTTCAACAAAAATAGGCATTCTATTTTCATCTCTGTTAATCAATGTAGGTGTATATTCAGATAATGTATATTGGGGTGTCGTGAATGTCCCCGTAATTCTTCTTAATGTCAGATTATCATCTCCATAATCCTCTTCAACTGATTCGATAGTACATCCTATACCCCCACCGATTCTCTCCAAAGCATCATCTCTCATTTGTATAATTGGTCCTAATGCAGAGTCAGCTGAGTTAGTAGTGAAACTCCAAACTGCTTGAATATCAGTTTTTTCTACATTTTTTTCTTCTACGAAGTAGTCAATCAGGTTTCCAATATCTCCTCTTCTGTTTTCGATATCTGTTGAGTCGGTAGTGTCTCCATTTATTATTGCACTAAGTGCTTCCGAAGGCTGAATCATTTCACCAGAATAATCCAATAAGCCATGGACTAATACTCCGTATTGTGAATTAAATTCAAGATGTTTAATTGTCCTGATGTGAAGAATTGCTTCTTCACCATCTTCTGCCCTTGCATCCATTTCAACCCAATGTTCAATTAGATTTCCATTTTCTAAATTCACAAGTAATGTTTGATGTTCTGAATTAGTACTTGGCATTATATTATTCTGGTTAGCAACTAATTCTAGGTTTGGAGATNATGAAAACGAGGTCATNATTTGAGTTGAGGTGCTAAATCCATCCATCTGATTGATAAGAGGAATTTCAATCATTGATTTTGAACCAGAACCAGGTAAACTTGATGGAGAATAATTAATTCTTTTTCCTGTAATTTTACTTTCATCNTCTATNAGAAATGCATCAGAAGGAAATGGTAACATACAGTGAATAGGATTGATATTATCACATCCATCCGAGTGAGGAATCATGACTAACTGTTCTTCTGGTTCAAAGCAACTATTGTTCAATTCACAATCTGGTAACGGCATATCATCCATATTGTCATCTACATCATTGTCCTCGATTGCATCATTCGATGCTTCCGTACAACCAGATAGAGATATAGAAAGTACTGTCAATATTGCTAATACTGTTTTTACTCTAGGTTTCATCGACTACTCGAAATGATTCAGGTGTAAAACCATTCTCTTAGAGTCCGGTCAATAATCTATGGAAATAATGAACTCCCATTTCTTTACTTGGAGAATATCTTCCTCTTTCATAAGATGTTGATGAAACTCCTCTTTGAGTCGCCTCCACGATATCTTGATCTTCTAATTCTACTTTGTCTAAATTTCCACCTGCACCCTTGCCTANTAAATTCTCATTNCCAACAAANCCTTGATAGATGATTTGTGTTTTATCGACAGAAATTGGGTTGACAATATTTACAGATAGTCCCCATGGATAAAAATTTAACATTAATCCAGGGAATATCCAATAATAGTAGGCTGCTATATTTTCTCCNTAGTCGGGTGATGAATCAGGTAAATCAAAACACTCTTCTCCTTCATTTGCAATTCCTATTTGTAGAACTCCCCCTTCGAATAATTCTGTTTTATAGGAGTCGTAATCAAGAATTTCATGTAGGTCACCATGAACGAAAGGAATATGGAAACCTTCCAGATAATTATCAATATATAGTGCCCAATTAGCCTTTATCTCATAGTCTCTATATCTTGATTCATCGTGTGTAAATTTTTCTAATTTCAGCCACCCAATCCTTCTCTCTAATTCATCTATTACAGAACTAAAATATTTATTTCCTCCCACAAAAAATAATCCCTTCCATTGGTGAACTTGAAATTCTTTAAGATTATCTTTCTCACTAGGGAAATTTTCTACATCATCAAATTCTGGCATATTTTTCATACAACCATCTAGTCCAAATGTTCGTCCATGATATCCACATTTGAGAGATTTAGAACTACATGATTCTGTTGCAATTAGCATTCCTCTGTGAGTACACACATTTGACAAACATTTTACTTCATCACTTTTTACTAGAATTAATGATTCATTTAATATATTCTCTAATTGAGGTAATGGAATTATATTATTCTCTTCAAGTTGACTAATATGTGCCGCATAATGAAATGATTTAGATAATTTAGACTTCAAATCATCAAAAACGGTGCTTTCAGTATAATATCTCGAAGGCAGTGTTTGTGCCTTTCTGATATCTGGATGAATCAATGGGGGGTCTTCCATCAAAGCGACTCAAATCAATTCCTATTCAGTCGTTTTCATGTGACATTGTC
Organism: Methanobacteriota archaeon; assembly: GCA_002686525.1. Classification (GTDB taxonomy): domain Archaea; phylum Thermoplasmatota; class Poseidoniia; order Poseidoniales; family Thalassarchaeaceae; genus MGIIb-O2. The sequence goes on from NZDA01000012.1 coordinate 17,172, forward strand.
ACTTTTGCTCTCCAGTTAACAAATACAAAAGAGGGAACAGACCACAGTGTAATAGAACCAATCCATGCTATTACTGAACCGACGAATAATCCGTATTCAATCAGAGACCACATAGCTATAATCGAATACATCGCTACAGACGCTCCACCCATCATCATTGGACCTGCTGCACCTAGCGGTACCGAGGGTCCCTGAGCTAACCATAGCGCAATCATACTTGTCAAAAATATCGCTGGAAATACTGATGCCAACCCTGCTAATAGGGGCATTCCTAAACTGGAAATTAATACTGCTATACCAATAGCCGTAGCAGCTACAATTCCTCTGGCCGTTAGAATCATTTTACTCACCTTATTTTCTCCTTTAGGTGCAGGTTTCAGATTCCAACACATCAACGAACCTAGAGTTACGACCAATAAAAATCCGATAACCGATATTTGTATTGGTGACAGATTATTTTCTATAGCAATATCAATGATATATATTGTAAGTAATCCAACTCCTGCCCATATCATTAGAGACGATAAACTCGTGAAAATTAAGCTTGTATTTTGACTCCATGTTTTTGGTAATTTCTCTGGAAGAAGAGCCCAAACACTTAGGAAAATTGCATTAATTAACATTCCTGCGGGGACTATAGCTAGGCTAATGATAAGTGCATCATCTCCTCCTTCCGAGGCCATCCCTATGGATGCAGGGATAATCGTTGTTGGTATTGTCCCTAATATCCCTCCGATAACTCCTCCATATTTTTCTATCAAGACAGTAACGGCTGTTGCTACGATACCAGCCATTAATGCAGCCAATAATACAGTCTGCACTTCCATGTTGGTCCCTACATGTAACCACTAATGAACACATCATTTGAGTCCTTCGAGGCGTGTGTTTGATGTGGTGCAAGCATTCCAGAGGTGTCATGGTAGATTGGCCAGACGCAGGAACACCAGTCCGTTTAGTTGTCAAGACTTGGGCGGGTGAGACCTCTCATGAAGGGATTGCATTACCTCCAGCAGGGCCAAAATTGGTAACTATGAAATTAATTAATGGTTACAATATCTCATATCCTGAGCTAGTTATCCAAAATATAGAGATTCTTGAATCAGTTGAAATGGAGGAGGAGGAGGAGATTGTTAATCCAATTCCACAAGACGAATCTTTACCACTTGTACATTTGATTCACACTGGAGGTACTATAGCTTCGAAGGTGGACTATAAAACTGGGGCTGTATCTGCTCGTTTTGAGCCTGATGAATTATTAGATGCAGTACCTGAATTACGTTCTATAGCACGNATTCATGCTGTAAAGATAGGTAATATGTGGTCTGATGATATTAGGCCTAGGCACTGGAATAGGATGTTGAAAGCAACTGAAGAGGCATTTTCAGAAGGTGCGGTCGGAGTTGTAATTACTCACGGTACCGATACTCTACATTACACGGCAGCCGCAATTTCTTATGGTTGGGCAGGTCAAGGAGGAAGGCCTCCTGGAAGAATTGCAATTACTGGCTCTCAGAGGTCACCTGATAGGGGTTCGTCTGATGCTGCTGAAAACCTTATTGCAGCTGTACATTGGGCCGCTAATGGNCCATCTCCTAGAGGATATGGAGATTCAGCAGTNGTTGTACTACATGCAGACTCATCCGACGGATGTTGCTCAGTACTTCCCGGTTGTGCAACCAGNAAATATCATTCTTCGAGAAGGGGTGCNTTTAAGTCAATTAATCAAGATCCAATTGCTGAAATATTCATTGANAAAAANGGTNCCAGAATAGANATGAATGAAACNCAAATTCATGATGCAAGAATAGAATCNGAATCTCCAATATNTTTCGATGAATCAATTAAAATCGCTGAATTTTCATCTGGNCCACATTTGCATTCNGATTTGATTCAAGCNGCTATTGANTCTAATTATGATGCGTTGTATTTNCATGGTACAGGNCTTGGTCATTTACCAATACACGATCCTGAAAATGATAGNCCTGAGAANATCAAATTAAAACTNACNATTGAGGATTATTGNAAATCTGGAGGTATTGCTGTTTTAACAACTCAATCCATACANGGGCCGGTGCATCTAGATGTATATTCGAAAGGTAGAGATCAGCAAAATATTGGTATGATTGGCCATGGCTCTTTGTGCCCACCTAGTTCTGGTTTGGTAAAACTACANCATCTCCTCTCCGTAGAAAAAACCAGGCAATTTGTNGAATCATCATGGTCAAATGACCTTTGTGGAGAAAATCCATTTGATTCACATTCTTGATTAATTTTTTCCGACTTTCTCAATAACCTCCTGTCAGTTCGGATTGCNATGGCNAAGACCTCGCCGAGCGATAATCTTGANATTTTGCGTCAAATAGCAAANAATCCNGGAGATCGNATTTCAGTACAAAATTTGAGAAAATCTGGTCGTATGACNGCAAGAGAAAGAATNAATGCATTACTTGATGCAGATACATTTGTTGAAATCGATGCTTTTGTTCAGCANCGTTCTGGTGATCATAATTTACATTTACATAGACCATTAGGTGATGGAGTAGTTGCNGGTCATGGAATGCTTGACGGTAGNAGAATAGTTTGTTTCGCNCAAGATTATTCTATNTTTGAAGGTACAATGGGNGAAATGCATGCNAAGAANATNTCCAAAATCGTTGAATTTGCTGAAAAATCNATGTTACCNGTNATTGGTATTTGGGATGGAGATGGGCAACGTGCGCACGANGGNGTTTCATCCTTAGGNGCAACTGGCGAGCTNTTGGATGTCTTTGCAGCATGTTCCGGTCGTATACCAATTCTCTCTCTNATACTCGGTACAGTTTCTGGAGTTAGTGCGNTAGCGGCNGGTCTTTCTGATTTTGTNATACTAGGTTCTGAACATGGTCAAATGTTTATGCGTAGTCCNTACTTNATTCCTGAAGTAATTAATGGAGAGATAGACGAAGAAACATTGGGAGGNGCAGAATCACATTCNAGTAGGAGTGGTATCGCATGTTTGGTTGCAGATGATGAGNATGATGCAATTAATATTGCAGCAGAAATACTTGGNTATCTNCCNGATCATACACTAGCAGAGCCTCTAATTGTCAATTCATCNGATAAATGGGATCGTTCATGTAAAAAGTTAGAGCAGATAGTGCCCTCAGATTCNAATAAACCATATGATATGTCTCAAGTAGTTAAAGAAGTAGTAGACGAAGGTAGATTCATGGAATTATTNCCATCATATGCTGAAAATATCCTGATTGGTTTTGCTCGTTTAGATGGACAATCTATCGGAATAGTTGCTAATCAACCAAAAGTATTGGCAGGATGTTTAGATATTGATTCATCAGTAAAGGCNGCTCGGTTTATTCGAACTTGTGATATTTTTAACATTCCAGTNGTCACTTTCGTTGATGTCCCAGGTTTTCTTCCAGGAACCGTACAAGAGTGGGGAGGAATAATCAGACATGGTGCTAAGATGTTATACGCATATGCTGAAGCAACCATTCCTAAACTAACAGTAGTAACTCGTAAAGCATATGGTGGAGCTTATCTAGCCATGTCATGCAAACATCTAGGTTCTGATTACAATATTTCATGGCCATCGGGAGAATTGGCNGTGATGGGTGCAGATGGTGCAGTAAATATCATTCATCGTCGNGAACTAGAGTTATCTTCGGATAAAGAACAGACTCATTCTGAATTAGTTTCTGAATATCAAGATAAGTTTGGTGACCCATATGTTGCAGCCAAAAATGGTTGGTTAGATGATGTGATTGAGCCNTCAGAAACTAGGAAAAAATTAATTCAAGCATTGAGNCCTCTAAAATCTAAGAGAGAATGGATGCCTCCNAAGAAGCATGGTAACATACCATTGTGATATTTCCAAAAATATAAATTTAAGANGAATGATNACTATCATCAAGTAATTTTAGTAATTCTACTAGAGTAGGCAATTTANCANTATTATTTGGAGAAAAGAGTTTTTTCCAGGCTTCAAGATGCTGTGCTGCAACCATAATTATAGCAAAATCGTCAATTTTCCAATTTTCNCCATATGATATTGAAACTTGTTTCTTNGCCGTTAANTTCTCAGANCCTCCNCCACCTGCAAANGCATCNAGATCAATCGCAATAGCTGCATTTCCTTTTTTCACTATTGCATCTTNCCAAGGNCCCTGGATNAGTTTCCTTCTNCCTTCAATTGGTAGAATTAAACCTCCTTCNGATGACCATGCCGAAGCTATAGAACGAGCAGCAGAACCTCCTCCTCGTATTTTCAGAATTGTTCCTTTGGGATTTATTCCGATATGTTTCACTGCGGCAATAAATCCTAATCCATCAGTACTTNTTCCNGACCATTCTCCATCTAATCTTTTTAATTGATTGATTGCATTGATTCCNTCAGGGGCNGAAACTCCTAATCTTTCTTGAGGTGAATGCTTCAATGGTGANGTGCAACTAATCCAAATNTCTCCATCTAGAGATTTTATGTTNTCTAGGAATTCATCAATCGAATTTGCCTCAATGAATACACTTTNNATTCCAGATATTCCTACATATTCGCCNACAATTTTGAANAGCCTAGGAGTTAAAGAATGAGCAATGGGNAATCCAGCAATCCCCCAATAGGCGGGTGTCTTCACATGACCTCCTACGAATTGTTAGCAATGAAGGTTTCAAGTGAGTAGTTCGCCCGGAAAGGTNGATGGACAGTGATTTGGATATCGCCCGAAGGGCAGAACCTAGACCAATTGAAGAGATAGCATCAAAGCTTGGATTGGCTGCTAGTGACTTGATTATGCAAGGACCAACAGTTGCTAAAATTAAATGGGAAAGTATGAAATCTAAGTCTTCTNGCAAGCAAGGATTCTTGATTTTAGTTACTTCAGTAAATCCAACTCCTTTCGGAGAAGGNAAAACGGTAACAACAATCGGNCTCAATCAAGGCCTAAATAGAAAAGGACATAGTGCTTGTTGTGTGATTAGAGAACCATCAATGGGTCCAGTTTTTGGAATTAAAGGAGGTGCAGCNGGNGGAGGTTTCTCNCANGTTATTCCCATGGAACAAATAAATTTACACTTCACTGGTGACTTACATGCAGTCACATCTGCACATAATTTATGTTCTGCAATNCTTGATAATCACTTACATAGAGAAAATGATTTAGACATTGATACAAACCGTATTTTTTGGCCTCGAGTAATCGATATGAATGATCGTTCATTGAGAGAAGTAACTATCGGACTTGGCGGTAAATCAAATGGTCTGGTCAGGAGCGATAGATTTGATATTACAGCAGCAAGTGAAGTAATGGCTATTCTTTCATTATCTAGAGATTATGATGATTTACGTNCNAGGTTAGGTAGAATTATTATTGCTGAGTCTAATTCTGGAAANCCTGTAACTGCTGAAGATATTGGTGCTGCGGGTTCCATGGCTCTATTATTGAGGGACGCCTTACTNCCNAATCTTGTTCAGACTTTAGAGGGTGATCCTGCATTTGTCCATTGTGGTCCGTTCGCTAATATTGCACATGGTAACTCTTCAATAATAGCAGACTCTCTAGCTCTTTCGTGTTCAGACTATGTTGTTACTGAAGCAGGTTTTGGGGCAGATATGGGGGCTGAAAAGGCTCTACATATCAAGTCTCTAGCATCGGGAAAAANTCCCGATTGTGTAGTCATTAATGTTACAGTAAGGAGTATGAAGTTACACGGCGGGGGATTTTCAACAGGTGGAGGTAAGAGACCTCCTAAAGAAGAATTAGAATCAGAGAATGTAGAAGCTACAAGACAGGGTTCTAGTACCAACCTAAGAAGGCATGTCAGAAATATTTCCATGACTGGGTTACCAGTAATCGTTTCGATAAATAAATTTGCTACTGATACAGATGCTGAAATTGAAGCAATTTCTGAAGAGGCTATACTGGCTGGTGCTAAAGAGGTTGTTATTTTTGAAGGGCATGCCAAGGGGGGTCTAGGGGCAGATAAGTTAGCAGATGCCGTAGTCAATGCATGTGAAGAACATGAGGCTTCAGGTCGCAAATATTCGCCGATTATTGATTCAGGTATGTCAGTCAGAGAAACAATTTTGAAGATTGCAACAAACGTATATGGTGCTCATGATGTAGATTTTAGTCCTGAAGTACAACGTTCTTTTGAGATTCTGAATAAATGGGATTTGGATAGACTCCCAGTTTGTATGGCAAAAACTCAATATTCTTTTAGTCATGAAGCNACTGAGTTAGGAGCCCCAACAGGTTTTACTCTGCCAATTAGAGAAATTCGANTAAATGCAGGTGCGGGATTCTTAGTTGCAATTTGTGGCTCAATGATGACCATGCCTGGTCTACCAAAGAGACCAGCAGCAATGGATATGGACATGGATGAAGATGGTAATCTGATGGGTGTTTTCGGTTGAGGTTGAGGCTGTGCGACAAATTAAAAAACTGGATGAAGGATTCCGCCTAAGGGTTGAATTTGAAGACGATCTTTGGGTTCTATCTCAATTATGCCGTCCTTCTTCAATTCTAGGAATGCTATCTTACAGAAGAGATTCCACTACTGGCACTCAGATAGACGGAAGAGCGAAGAGCGCTGAAAGGAAGCCAATGTGGATAGTATTGGATGTTGAAAAAACAGAGTTTCAGCCCTTCACAGACAATCTAAGAGCACATGGAGTGATTAAAGATGCTAAAATTGATATCGGAAGTCATCATACTCATATAATTTCTATTGGTGATGAAGTTGAGTTAGAGTTCCCAGGAGGTGTCGCTAAATCAGATATTTCCTTGCTCAGGGAAACTATTTCGTCGGGCTTAAGGGCTAAATCTGCTTTGATAGTAGTTGAGAATGACGAAATAATTCTGTTTGAAGTCACATCACATGGAATTAGAGATGTATCCCAATTTAGTATGCGTGGAGGAGGTAAAAGAACTAATGATTCATCAAGTGTGAGGAAAGGATTTTTTGAGAGAGTGGCCAAAGAAACAATCTTAGTTTTTCCAGATGAAATGCCAATGGTAATCTGTGGCCCAGGACTCGCTAGAGAGCAATTCGAGTCTATGTTAAGGATGAATGGTTCCAAAAATCACATATTAAATGCTGCAACATCTATTGGTGGTCGTTCAGCAGCTAATGAGGTTTTAGCAGATGGATTGGCTGACTCTGTTTTAGGTGAACACGCACTTGTTACCCAAATCAAGGTAATAGAAGAAGGTTTGAAGAGAATATCTACTAATGGCTCGGTAGCATACGGTAAGAGTGTTATTTCAGAAGCAGCAGATGCAGGAGCGGTTGATACTTTGGCAGTAGATGCGAATCTCATAAGAAGTCAGGATCCTGAAGTTCGAAAAGATTGGGAATCTATTTTGCAAACTATTGAATTATCTAAAGGTGAAATAGTTCAAGTATCTCAAGAACATGATTCTGCACAGCAGTTACTAGGTATCGGTGGCGCTATAGCTTTGTTAAGGTGGAAAATGGACTGATAATATGTCAATTTCAGATGTCAAGATTTTAGCCTTCGGTGACCCTAATAGAAATGATAATGCCTTCAAAGTTTTTTCTTATTGTAAATCGATAGGGGCTCAAACAAAGTATGTCACATGTGAAGAAAATGAGTCTTTTGCTACATTTAATCATGGGAATATTGATTGGAGAGAGTCAACTAACGGTATACACTGGTTAGTCAATTCTGCTGAAACTATCTTGCTTGGAAATTCTCCAAAATCAGCTGTAGGNGCGGGAATGACATTTGGAGAGTTGGAAGGAGCAAAAATGGTGATGGTTGTCGATGTTCCTGATAATCCAGAAGATATTTCAATTATTTGGGGATTTGTAATCAGCAGAATTAGACAGATACATGTATTATTTATCACATCGAGAGCATTGGAAGCGATATCTAATTTAGAAGAAATACCCATTTCTAGTGTATTAGAGACAATTCGGAATAGAGGACTTGTGCCCCATGTTTGTTCATATTCTACAGAGGAAAAGAAGGCATTAGTAGAATATTCAACTGGATCAATATCAGTATCTACGGAAGAAATTCTTCAACCTTTGGAATGGTTAGCAAGATACATCTGTAAGTTACCATTTTCTGGAACAGGAGAAATAGGAATTAAAGACGCCTGTTTGGCTTGATAATGGTATATTCGAATTAATATTCTATCTTTTAATTCAACTCTGATAGGGACTTGTAGCAACAATGCCTTTTGAAGGGTCACCCATTCGGGCAACCCTCGGGGGATGCAAGTATGCCACTAAGATTAGGTCCAGCAGGTGTTCCTTTGTCATGTAAAGGACGTACAATTGTAGAAGGAATGGACGATATAACAGTACTTGGACTGGATGCAATGGAGATACAAACGGTCCGTACAGTACAACCGAAACATTTTGATCAATACTGGCAAGCAGGTATTCTTTCATGGGATTCAGATATCGAGATGAATATGCATGGCCCTTATTATGCAGAATTATTGGGTAATCGTAGAGAAAGGAATCGCAGTTTGCTCAAGATGGAATCTAGTATGCAAGCCGGTAAGATTCTAAATGCTAGACATCTAACTTTCCATGTGGGTCCTTATGGAGAATATGATCCCGGTAGCGCGGCTAATGAGCAAGTCGCAAATGTGTTTTCAGGGGTCGTGGATAGGGTTCGCTCAATTTGGGGAGATGCTCAGGAAGAACTGGATTATGCTGCATTCCCTTGGATTCATGAATCTGAACCTTCATTAGTCGGAATAGAGACCTCTGGAAGACAAGAATTGTGGGGTACAATTGAAGAAGTTCTCGAAGTTTGTAATCATGTTGATGGTACAGTTCCGGTCATTAATATGGCTCATATTCACGCTAGAGGGCATGGGAAAATGAAAACCAGTGAAGATTATGCAGAATTATTTGATTTAGTTCGAGAAAGTTATGGTGGAAAGAAGTTCTATTGTCACTTTGCAGGAGTTGAACATCGAATGGGCAATGCCTTACACTACACTCAGATTAAAAAATCCGACTTAAAATTCGAACCTTTCGCAGAATATTTAGCAGAAGAAGGAGACTGGTTAGATATTACAATCATCTCTGATTCTCCATTACTAGAACACGATGCAATGTATATGATGCAACATTATGATAAAGCCCGACAAAGATTACTAGAGATACGTGCACGAGATGAACGTCGACTAAAATTAGCTAGAGAGGCCGGAATGTCATCCGATGAGTTGGCAGAGCTTGAAAGACAGGCAGCAGAAGCTAGAGAGAAGTCAGAAAATGAAGAAAAAGAGAAAATAGAGAAACCCGTGGCTAAGAAAGCCACTCCAAAGAAAAAGACTAGTTCTGAATCAATGATGTCATTTGACGAAGACGAAGACGATGATGATTTATTCTGAATCATTCTATATGACTTCTAACCTGTACCGAAGCCGGCATACTTGGTGGATCACTGAATCCAAAATTTGCTTTTGGGTAAAAATTAGTATATTTCCCTAATTCTTTACCTGAAATTTTTGCTTCAGCATTTTTTAATCGAGAAATTTTGTCTACTACGTACCATTCTCTTCTACCATTTTTAGTTCTTCCATGAGTTTTTGTTCTGAACATTAACCAACCAAAAAAATATTCTACTGTTGATACAAACCAGAGAGGCCTTTTCTTGATTAAAAACGGAATTTCTAATCCCCATTCGAATTTACATTCAATATCCGAGGTATTGAATGTAATTTGTTTTCGACCTTTTTCAATATTGATATCATCGATTTTAATTTCATCAAAATCGTATAATGAATTAATGTAATCTCCAATTTTTTTATTAGGTGCAATTAGAATTTTTTCCCCATTGGGTTTCGCCCACATGATATCTGAAAAACTTCCAAATGGAGACTCCTCCCAAATTCCAATTACAATCCTGTCGCCAGAATCAAAACCACATGAAGTTATTCTCCCTTCAAATATTTCCATGTCTTTTGGATTAACTAATGGTTAATGAATTACTGTATAAAACTATACGCGATTTATGAGTTGCTGGTGGGACTGGCCGGACTTGAACCGGCGGCCTCCGCATCTTCAGTGCGGCGCTCTCCCAGCTGAGCTACAGTCCCATTAGCATGCACGCCACTACACTATACTCTTCAATTGTTCTGAGAACTCAATTAGCGTCTGTCAGAACTTTTACTTGCATTTGGTGTAGTAAAGAATTACCTTTTTCGGCCATATCAAGTAATGAATTAAGCTGTTCTCTAGTGTAAGTAGATTCCTCTCCAGTNCCCTGAACTTCTACAAATTCTCCATCGCTTGTCATTATTACATTCATATCTACATCGGCATTACTATCCAAAATATAATCTAAATCTAGAAATATATCATCTCCAATTAGTCCAACGCTGACAGCAGCCACATTATTTCTGATAACAGAGTTTTCATGATCTAATTTTTCTTCTTTTGTTAGTTCAGGTTTTTTCCAACCATTCTTCAAATCATCTCTACTTGGTCTCAGGCCGATTGGTAAACATTCACTTTGTTCAATTAACCTTCGAACTGCCAATCTTAGGGCTATACAAGCCGCAGTTATCGATGCACATCTTGTTCCTCCATCAGCATTGAGTACATCACAGTCGACAGTAAGGGCGATAGGTCCTAATTGTTCTAGATCAATAGCTCCCCTTAAAGAACGAGCAACTAATCTTTCAATTTCTTGAGTCCTACCTTTAGCGCCATTTCTTTCTCTTCTGAAACGACTATCGGTAGATCCTGGCAATAGTGAGTATTCTGCGTGCACCCATCCTCTCTGTGAGTCTCTAGGAAACCATCTTGGTAAACCATCTGCTTTAGTTACACATGCAAGAATAACGGTCTCACCTTGCTTATACAATACAGATGATAATGCATTAGGGGTGAAGTCCAAAGTAACCTCAATATCTCTTAATTTATCTTGTTCCCTACTGACATCAATGTCGGCGCTCTTCATTTTACCCATAGTAGTCCGGCTAAACACCCTTTCATGAATCATTCTCTTCGAGCATGGGCCGGTCGGAATGATTCAATCACCTCTGGGTCNGTAGTTATGTAGGGTCCTCCTATCAAATCTACACAGTAGGGTATTGCTGCAAAAATTTCGTCCAATATTTCTTTAATAGAACGAGGAGAACCAGGTAGATTAATTATTAGAGATTTACCTCTTATTCCAGCAGTTTGCCTTGAGAGTATGGCTGTAGGTACATATTTTAGAGAGATACTTCTCATTTGCTCACCAAAGCCTGGTAACATTTTTTCACAAATAGATTCAGTTGCCTCGGGAGTGACATCTCTAGCAGTTGGTCCCGTCCCCCCAGTTGTGAGAATTACTGAACATTTTTTATTTTCAATTAAATCAATAATAGATTTTTCAATTATTTCTTTTTCATCTGGAACCAATGTTCTGATTATTTCCCACGGTGATGATAACGTTTTTTGTAAAAATTCTTCTATTGCTGGCCCACTTAGGTCTTCATACTCACCATTACTTGCCCTATCTGATGCTGTTAGAACTCCAAATCGACATAGTTCCCCGGCTCCCATTGTACTCTCATAAAAGGCATTTAATCAAAACGCCATCGGTCCAAATCTTTGACTAATTGATGAACATGTTCAAAGACCTCCATGCAAGCAAAGACTCCCCGGAGGTTTGTAAGTGTTGAGTCTACCCAAAAATACACGCCGATACACATCTTCTCATATCCATCAAAATTTTCCTTTGATAGGATATCTATCGGCAGTTAAAATAGTCTCATCACTTTAATCCAAGTGAGGTAGAGTAAAATGGCTGATAAAGAACGATATATGGCACAGATAGCTTTGGTTAAAGAAGAGTGTAAAGATGTAGATGAGGATGAGGTGGCTAAGGAATTTGAAAGATATGAAAATGAGTTCTTAATCCCTCCAAATGATGCAGTAAGATCTGTAATTCTAAAATTCCAGAAAGCAAGTGGAAAAGAAATGGAATCATTCCCTGGCTCATCTCCTCGAGTCGAGAAAAAAGTTGAAAGATTCAAAGATTTAGATTCTGAAGATAAAAACGTTACAATTGAGGTCGCTGTTGTAACATATGTCCCCAGAGTACAGATGGTTAGAGGAGAGGAAAAACAGATTGCATTCGGTTGGATTGAAGATAATCCATGGGAATCTACGGATAAAAGAGAAAGATGGGACTTCAAAGATTGGGGCAGTCATTCTGAAAATTTGAGACCAAACTCAATTGTTAGGCTCGAAGGTGTATCTGTAAATGAATGGAATGAAAAGCGTTCGATCAATATCAATAGAGGCAGTAGAGTGACAATACTTCGCGAAGGAGGTCCGGCAGTTCCCGCACTTAGTGATGAGCCAATTTCAATTGAGAAAGCTTCAGAAAATGAAGGTTATGTAAATTTACTTGCGAGAATTATTTCTCTCAAGCCGGATGTAATTACAAAAAGAGATGGTAGTGGAACAATTGATATTTTCAGAGGAACATTTGCCGATTCTTCGGGGAAGATAAGTTTTCTATCTTGGGTCCCAGTAGACCACCAAGTTGGAGATTTAGTAAAAATTGAAGGGGCTATGATTAGAAAATTCAGAGAAACGCCCGAAGTTAATATAAATGATAGAACTAAGATTGAAAAGTTTCATGATAGTAATTTTGCTAGTACTGAAGAGTTATCTGTAGCAACCAAGTCAAAAATTTCCGATCTTAGAAATGGAATGAAAGATGTAATCACTACTGTCCAAGTTGAATCCTGGCAGTCTCGTACATTTACTAACTCAGATGGTGAAGAAAAAATTGTTAGAAGTGGAGATGTAATGGATCCTTCTGGCCGTTGTAGATTAACTGCTTGGTGTGAAATTGAACCTAAGCCTGGAGATTTCTTGCACTTGAATGGAGCTAGGGTTCAATTTTGGCAAGGCTCTCCTGATTTAGTAGTGGATAGCTTAGATCAAATACAAAATCTCACAGATGCACCTTGGGATACAATTAATCCTGAGGATCACTGGGTTGAAATTACTTTATCTGATTTAGTGAACGGTGGCTCTAGAAGAGGGATAAAAACCACTGGGACTATAGTGGCAATCAAAAATGATTCAGGGATTATCGAACGTTGTCCTGAATGTAATAGAATACTAAGGGACAGTGCGTGTCAAGATCATGGGCCGCAACATGGTGTCGAAGATCTAAGGCTGAAATTTGTAATTGATGATGGTGTTAACAATGCTTCACTAATTATTGGCAGAGAACCTTCTGAAAGTTTCTTAGGTATGACACAGAGTGAGGTCAAGGAATATATTTCTCAAAGAGGTAAAGAAGATTTTATCAGTGATATTCGTAGTAAAACGTTGGCACAGAAAGTGACAATTAAAGGACGTTCTCTCGTAGATAATCAGGGTGCTATGTTATTGGCTGAAAATATAGATTATGAATCTGTTAAGAATGAAGAAGCAGCTAATCTTGTAATCGAACAATGGGGGGTCTTATTATGATTAATCAAGTTAGATTTGGTAGACAAAGTGCCGTGAGAATCTTTGCACAAGAGTATTCTGATGCCAATTTACCCTTGGAAGGAGTTGGAGAATATGCTCCTAGTTTTATTATTACAAAATTAGGTGCTAAGGTCAATAGAGCACTGTTTGGCGGCGTTATAGACAGATTCGAAAGAAGAGAAGGAGATAATGGCCCTACTTACTCTGGCCATCTAAGAGATGCTACAGGTGGAGTTCACCGATTCCAAATAGCCCCATTTCAGCCAGAACTACATGCAGATGCTGAGGAACTTCTGGCTAGATTCGAATCGGGAGATAGATTTTTGATGATGATGGTCGGTCGTGCTAGGTGGTTTGAAAGTGATGATGGAGGTATATTCACATCATTTCGAGCTGAAGAATTTACAACAGTAGAAAGAAACGTCTACGTTAATTGGTTGGTTGAAACTTCAGCAGCAACACTTAGGAGACTGGACGCATATAGCTTATCATTGGATTCTGAAAATAATAATGAATCTCTAAAGTCAGCAGGAGTCCCTTTAGACTTGATTGAAGGTATGATTTTAGCTAAAGATCATTACAGTAGTTTTGATCCTGAAAATTACAAAGTGGGAGTCCTTCAAAGTCTTTCTATGGCATTAAGCTCCAATACAGAAATTGAGCAAATGATATCTTTGTCAGAGGAAAAGATATCTAGTCAAGATTTCGAGGATGAAAACCAAGTAGATAGTGCGGNTGTATCTAATGAATCAATACCATCTGGTGATGTTGATGATGTGATTCTTAATACAATCAAAAATTATTCAAATCCCGANGGTACTCCGTACGATACACTTGTACTCGCTTGTGTAGAAGCNGGTTTTTCCAGAGAATCTTCGGAAGANGCTATAGANGATTTGAGAGATATCAAATGTGAAATTATTGAACCNAGATTNGGNTTTTTCCANATTTTAGATTAGAGTTCTTTNTNCTCANCTAATATTTTCTCTACATTAGATANTTTCTNNCTAATCCTTTCTAAATGNCCNGTTTTATCTATTTCAGAATCCGAAANNTTNTCTAAATCTGCGCCCTTTATCTCTGCAATATTTGTAGCAACTTCTCTCACTCTTTGTTTGACATTTTCATTTTTCAAAGGCCANCCTCTTCTCNTTGCGAGNCTAATTAATAAATCACTTTCTTTTTNNCCCCAAATTCCATCTCTATTCTTAATTATGGTGCTAATCATTCTATCCAAATCATCTACTCTAGCCTGAATTGTAAGTATATCTCCCTGAGTGGAAAAATCTGCTTCTTCAAAACCTACCATTAGTGAATCATGAGCATCTTCTAATGCTGCATTTGAAACTTCATCAACAATCTCTAGTATTAATGAATCATCTTTACTAATATCAACAAATGATTCTTCATCATTGTCACCAATTTCTTTATTGATAATTTTGGGAGTCATAGGTAATCCATTTCTTCTTAAACTTCTTTTTATTCTTCCCCATCCATTAGATTGACTGGTTAATACTCCCGCAACTCTGCCCATCAATACGGTTCTGTTCCCTGTCAAAGGTAATTCCAGAAAATGACATAGTTCATGCAACTTCTCTCTATCTATTTCAGCAAGTCTCTCAATGGTCATTCTTCTGGAATCATAATTTAGATGTAGCCATAGTCTCTGTCTTCTCTCTTTATGCGAACCAGATGACTTAATACCAAATATTTTCAAAACCTCCCCTATTTCTTTGTGAGGCATTGATTGTATACCTTCCCATGACAAATCTAAGTTTGATAGAATTTGGTGTTTAATCAATCTGGCTCGTAGTACTTCTACCGAACCTGACTTAGGTAAATTAGAGGAATCTGCTCTTTCTCTGAGAGACATCAGAGGAGAAACATAGAGTTTATTCAACAACTCTGTATCGACTTGCATCTCTCTCTCCCTAGTTGTCGAGATAACTAATCCGTCATATTGGTTGTGTATAGATTTGAATTTAATTGTCAATTTTTAGATGAATCTTTTTTCTGCAGATTAATCATTAATGAATTTTGGATCTACATCGAATGCATTTTGAAGAATTTTTCTCCAATCTTTTTCAGCAGAAACTATTGCAACTTGATATTCTGAATATGGAATCACTCTATGCAATGAGATAGTCTTCTTACCATCATTTGAAATTCTTTCAATTTTAATNTCAACTAGAACTTCACTTGTGGTCACTTCCCCTTCATAATCATGAAATGCCTGTTCCATTAGTANGTCTCTATCTTTCTCNGCCTGTAACATCAGAGTACTNAGTTTACGATGTCGAACTAGGANTCCGATTTCNTCTATATTATCNTCTTTCATAGNACCNAGGAAGTAATCNTGGATTTTCCAAATAGTATNTCCTTCAGTCTCTGTGAAAAGTTTCCCTATACTATTAGGAAAGTTCTTTCTACCAATAATGACAACTAAATCAGAATAAGGTTTAGGTAAGAAATGATTATCTCCTAAATTATGAGGGTCTGGTAATAATGTGTGTCTTCTTCCATTNATNTCTATTNGTGAATAAATCACTCTTGGAATGACGAANCCATCAATCTCTCCGTTCANTCTTAATCTTTCCATCCAAGAATATTTTTCTAATTCATNTTCAAATTTTTCTGTTATCTTATTGATTTCAATGAATGCCTTAGAAGAGAGGACNCTTATCCCTCTCCTAGCTCTCCTTAATTGACTTCTAATNANTTTTGAATCTGNTAATATAATCGCTGATNTAGGCTGATACTGTAATTTGTTTTCTGAAACAAGAATCATATTTGGCGTCCTCGGAGTTCTAGCTCCAATTACCTCACAACCTGAATTATACATCTCTAATTGTTTTCCATGCAACATTTGTGCAGGCATTGCTAACAAATCTAAATTTCCATCTTCCAATTCTTTTAGTCCTTCACTAAAAGAGTCTAGATCTTTTCTTTCAACTTCATCTAAAGATTCTTCCGAATCAAAGAATTTTTGCATATATTCGTCCACTGGGCACGATGGAATTGAGAGGGTTCCGAACTGTATTCTAACCATAATCGCGTCCACCTCAAGGGAAGGGGCACGCTACGTGCCCAAACTAACCGGCTAGACACTTATTGATATAGGCGACCCCTGTCATAGATATTGAAATAACATGGTCTCTCTAAGATCTGCTCATCGTCAGTTAACAAAAATGAGAGATATTGTTGANGANGCTTTGGAAGATTTTGTTCAAGAGAAGATGGCTAGTAATCAGGCACCTGCAATGTCACTNGNTCGCGAAGTTCTACTTGCAGGTGGTAAAAGATANCGTCCAGTACTNGCCNTACTTGCCTACCAAGCAGCAGGAGGTAAAGAAATNTCCAAAGTAATGGATTTAGCCCTATCAGCTGAAATTATTCATACTGCAACCCTAGTACATGATGATATATANGATTCTTCAAAGACAAGAAGAGGNAAACCCACACTTCATGCGTCTCATGGGTTAGCGCATGGAATTATCGGAGGAGATTATCTATTTGTTTTAGGATTTGGACTTGGAGGAAANTATGATGCCAGAATTGTCGANAGGATGGCTAATACTTGCGCAAATATTGCATCTGGAGAGTTATTGCAACACGAACATATCGGNAATTTAGCAACNACTCCAGAAGATTATTATTCAATTATTGATGGNAANACNGCTGGGCCATTTGCTACCGCNTGCTCTTGTGCAGCTATCATCGCTGGNGCTTCTGAAGAAGTTATCAATTCCTTGGATCAGTTCGGTTGGGAAGTNGGAAGNGCATTTCAATTAGTGGATGATTTACTTGATTTGTTAGGGGATGAGAAAATGGGNAAACCACGTGGAGGAGATGTTCATGAAGGTAAAATGACTCTACCAATAATACATGCTTTGACCATGTTACACGGTGTCGAAAGAGAACATTTAGCGGATATTTTACAAAATTTTTCTGATGATAGATGGAATGAATTAGTTTCTTTATTGTCTGTTGCAGGTTCTTTCGAATATTCCGAACAATTGATTGAAAATCATGTGAANCGAGCATTAATCCATTTAGAATCACTTGCTGATACAGACGCAAGGAATCTAATGGCCGAAGTAGCGAAGAGATCACGTTCAAGGAAAANATAATTTTATGCNATCCTAAGGTGAATGAATGAGTGAGAAAACTAATTGGGACGTAATTGTGATTGGTGGAGGTCCTGCTGGTTCTACCACCGCTAGATATCTAGCCGAAGGTGGAATAGATGTACTAGTTATCGATGGTAGAGATCCGATAGGTACTCCTCTCCAATGTGGCGAACTTGTNCCTACGAATGAAGAAATGAAACGTTTATGTCCAAATGTTCCNGATATTGATGATTTACTGAAAACACCTCAAAATGCAATATCNCGGACAACTTCTGAAATGCATTTGGTCCCTCCATCTGGTAAACCTCTTAGATATAGTTTTGANGGGTATATGCTTAATCGAGTTGCTCATGATGAAGCTCTAGTAGATTTAGCGAAATCAAAAGGTGCGAAATATCTTGTTAATTCTCGTGTAGATTCAATAGATGGAAATACAATTAAATTGAGAGATGGTAGAGAATTTAATGCTAAAATAATCGTTGGGGCCGGTGGACATAATGATCCATTAAGAAGAACCTTCTGGAATGAATCAAGCCTAAAAATTCCTGTTAAATTTGTTCTTATGGATGGTGACTTCGGCGATGCTGTAGAATTACATTTCGGCTCAATGGCTCCTGGTGGATATGCCTGGATGTTCCCCAAAAAAGATGGCGCAAATATTGGAGTAGGTATTCAAAATAAATTTTCTAAAAATAAAAACCTAAATGACTTATCAGACGATTTCATTAGTAGGTATGAGGGTAATATCACATTTTCTGGGGCCGGGTCTTTACCAATGTCTGGCACGATTAAGGAATTCGTAAAAGGAAATTATGTACTAGTGGGGGATTCTGCCGGTATGGTATTACCTTCTAATGGGGCTGGAATTACTATTGCAATGATAGGGGGGAGAATTGCAGGTCAAGTTATTTCTGAACACCTAAACCATGGAACTTCTTTATCAGAATATGAGAAGCGTTGGAATAAGCAAATTGGTAGAGTAATGCGAAATTCGAAAAGAGCATTTTTCCTTGGTAGTTTCATACTTAGATTACCTGATTGGATAATTAATATGGCATTTAACAGATTGACCAAATTCATGGTTTGGAGATTTATCACCTGCAGGAACGTTTTTGTAATTTTTTAAATTAATTTTGCGGTTTTTCAGCTTGCCAAATAGTCGCCATTCCTGGGAAAATAATTTTTGCTCTAGGGTTTTCGAATCCAACCTCCTCGAGCATTTTTATGTAATCTTTGGTTGTACCGAAATGAACATATGTTTTTGTTAACCATTTCCAAGGATGATCATCTTGCTTACACACTATCTTAGCATAGCTTCCAACCCAAAATCTCATCCATAACCGTCCTAAATATCCGTGTATTTTATTTATTTTTGCGGGGTCAACAATTACTATCGATGATCCTGGTTTCAGAA
>NZDA01000049.1 GCA_002686525.1 Methanobacteriota archaeon
ATAATAGATCAGATTTTACCTCATGGATATGCTTTTGCTCAGGTGTCTGTAATGGGGACTGGGCGCTCAAATCATTGTATGGATTTGATGGGTAATGCAGAGCAATTGGGGGTTGATGCAGCAGTTACTTGGTTAGGTACGCAAGAATGGAGTAATGGAGCAGTTTCGATGATAGGTAAATCCTATGATGGCTCTACACCTTGGCAGGCTGCAACATTCGGAAATGAGTACCTGAAGACTATAGTTCCTATTTCTGGATTGATTGGAGTTATGGAATTGATGTGGAAAAATGGTAGTAGTGAAGCTAGAGCCCCGTTCATGCACAACGGAGTTTATGGTTCATATGGAATCGATGGAGACCAGGAAGATATTGGAAATATGTGTCCAGATTACATAATTGGACCAGGGACAGGTGTTGCAGCCTACATGTGGGGTGGAGAAGTTGCTGGTACTTATTGGGAAGAAAGATATTTCTTAGATAGAGTTTTACAAAATTATGAAGGTTCGGTATATCTAATTCAAGGTATGCATGATTGGAANGTAGACCCTCATATGGCTATTCCAGTAATCAATCAATTAATTGACGCTGGAATAGAATCTAAGGGTCTNTTTGGTCAATGGGANCANGACTATCCAGATAGNCCNGANTATCATTTTGATCGTTCTGGAGAAGGNAGAGGTNGGGAAGCATATCCNCANATGGTTAGATTTGACTGGATGCAAGATTTNCTAGAATGGTTTGATTGGTANCTTAAAGGAGTTGGCGANAAACCAGGNTTNTTTGTTGAAATACAATCCAATCAGGGTCAATGGAGNATTGAAGATAGNTATCCTCCACAAGATATGGAGACAATTTCATTCGATCTTGGAGGAGGTATGATGAATGTNGCTGGCGGTACAACTACAATACTTCCAAATGGAAACTTTGGACCTATTTATGAGAGTGAGGCATTTACTGAAGATATTTGGATTTCAGGATTGCCGAGATTGCATATAGATGTTTCAACAGTAACTGTTGGCGGTCAAATTTANGCANTATTGGAGGANTGTTCCGAAGAAGGATATTGTATCCACATTGGACACGCAATTATGGATTTAAGATATCATGAGGGTGGGNATCAGGAACAAACATGGTTACCAATCTTTGATACAATTAATGCTAAGATGGAATTCTTTGCTATGGATGTACAAATAGAATCGGGCCATACAATTCGACTATCACTTGCAAGTACAGGAGAAGATTACCTGCCGGCTTCCACTAGTTCAATCGTTGAAGTATCTGAAAGTTCAAATTCTAATCTATTAATTGATATAATTAATCCTGAAGATAAACTTCTTTTTAATCCACCAACATGTACACATCAAGCATGTCTTGATTGGCTGAATCAAACTGCTTAGGTCAATTTATTTACCAACTGCATTTCGAATATTTATGGATTTAATATCCGATCAGAAAATTCATCCCAGCTCGGAATGGTCATTCGACTCACAAAAAAATGTTTTATTTAAAGAAAAAAGACATTATCCATTTTTTCCTTCAACCGAAGAGGAAGTTCACATCGGCAGTCAACTTTTATTTTTGATTTTGGGATTAATTATTGCATTTCCAATTTATCTAATGTTTTCTGAGACTTCAATTTACGGATATCTNATCCCAATTGAATGGNTTCTACTTATTTTCATAGCAGTTTGGGTTAATTTTATTCATACTCTAAATATTCGTTACGATATTTATATTCCATTTTTAACTAATAAGATCAATAGAAAAGAGATTAATCTAGTTCAAGGGAAATATGTTGNATTACAAGTTGGTACAGATAAGAAAACTAAGACTGTTAAGAATGANAAGTTTTCTAAGTTTAATCTCTTCATTAGAGAGAATACCAACCAGGAAGATCCGAAATATGTCCGTNGAGGAGATGTTGACATGGTGGAAAGGAGTACTGATGGTTATTGGTTAGGGCCTTACTATCAGAAAATTGTAATTAGTTATAGTGTTATATTACAATTAGNNCCTCGTTCTAGGAATTTAGATATAGCTGTAGTGGATACTATGTTAGAAGCTAGAGGCGTAATATCCTCATTTGATGAAATTATTAGTAAAATGTCATCTGATGAAGATTGGTGGAAAGATAAGAAATAGAATTAGNTATCCTAGATTAATGGTNTTCTAGGGGGTTTGAAATCCTAATATTTCATCNTAAATTAATTAGTTTNATTCAACTAACTTAGATTAAAAATAACGGACTATTATAAATGNAATGAATCTAGACATTCCGTGCGNAATCCNTTCATGATACTAACTNNTTCGAGTGTTGAACAACCAAAGAAAACATTCGCNGTTGTNATGCTAGTAATGTTTCTCCTATCTGCAGGCGTAATNCACCTTCAGTTTGATAACAGTGAGGATGGTTTCTTCCCAGATGACCCNAGTGTTGATTTACTCAATGAAATTGAGTCTGAATATCGTGCAAATATCGACTTTATNCGAATTATTGACGAAATTGAGGNAGAAGATCTTCTCAAATCTGAGACGTGGGAACAATTGGCCTTAATCGAAGCGATGCTGGTGAATGATAGCAATTTTGCCCCCTATCACTATCCTCTATTTGGCACCCAAGCTAGCAATGGACCTGCAGGACAAGCCATGCAGTGGATGACTTTACAGGATGAAGTCACTGCTTCTGTATGGCTAAATGATTTGCAAATAGCCACAGCCGAAGTTTTGGCTGCTAATGATGATGAAAATCTTACCATTGCTCTAACCAATCTTTCCAGAGCATCTTCTGCTATACCTTCAGCTGCCCCGGTCACTTCCGAGCGATTATTGAGTTGGGATGTCGACAATCCTGCTGAATGGTTAATACGTTTAGACAGTGGAGACAATCTTACAGAAGAATTAGGTCTACTAATGGAGCAGATTTCTGTATTAAATATCAACAGGACGCCGAGTCAAACCGGTAAAATTTTAGCTGTTACTGGCCCACTTCAAGGACAAATTGCACCACTAATTGGATTACAATCAATTGATTTCCGAGAAGGGATCCTCTCATGTTTGCCTAGTGAGGATGCATCTAATCCTTGGGTCTCAGATGGTCCAGTGATGGTCACTTTAGTGGTTTCAAGCGAGCCAATTGACTACAATTACAAAATTATCGGGGACGTTCAAGCGGATCTAACTAAGTGGGCTGAGAATATTGAACAAGAAATTATTACCTCCACAGGCGATAGTGATATCAGAACATTTTCATTTGCTCAATTTTCCGAGAATTCTCAGTCAACTATTGGTAAAGAGATAGGTATGCTAACCAGTGCGGCACTGATTCTTCTTGGAATAATACTCTGGTATAATTTCAGAAGTATTCGCGAGACAGCCTACGTTCTGATTCTAACTGTTATTGCGATTGCAGCGACGTATGGATTATCCGGTTGGATACAATTTTTCGGAATCAACATGACATTTAATGCCGCCATGAATTCTATTCCTGTATTATTGTTAGCAATTGGTGTAGACTACGGATTGCACGTGGTCCTACGTATTAGAGAGGAACTGAATAGTGAAGAACAACGAAACCCAGAGGGGCGTACTACACTTCAGGACTTTGACAAGGCTTCTCGTCAGCGAGCCATACGTCAAGGAACTGTTTTGACCTCAATTGCACTAATGATTGCAATTACCACAGATATAGTTGGTTTCCTCTCATTTAGATTATCATCCTTAGCCTTCTTACAAGTTTTCGGAACTGTTATTGCAATAGGTCTGTTTCTAATTTATATCCTAAGTATCTCTGCTCTACCTGCTCTCATGCTTATGCTCCCAACCAAAAATCTTCCATTGGAGAAAGCAAGTAAGATTAGCGTTGGCCCTGTAGCGGAAAGTTTTGGTAAACTTTCTACCCAACCATTGAAAGTGGGAATTATTGCTCTTATTTTATTAACGCCAATGGTAGCCGGATTTCAACAACTAGAAGTAGCATTTGAACAACGAGATCAACTTGATGAATCCATCCCTGTTGTTCAAGATTTCTTACTCATAAGTGATGAATTTGGCACCAGTCGTTCACCACTCTATGTTGTCTTAGATGGTGATGTAATTAGTGAAGAAGGTCGAGCAGCTTGGAATGCGGCACTAACAACCATGTTACAACGGGATGATCTCAGTGGAATACCAACTGGAATTTGGGATGTATACGAACAAACTCGCCTTCAGGACCCGGTTGTTGATGGATTCATGCAGGCTGCAGATAGCGGTGATAGTACTGGGTATGAATCACTGTTGACTTGGTCTCTCGAGAACGAAACCGGTATTGAGGCCACAAAAAGCCTCCTTGCTCGAGATGGTATGCAGACTGTATTATCCTTCCAGGCCGATACTTTAGGTTGGAGCGCGACAGTAAAACTCGCTGAAAGTATCGAGGCAGATCTCGAGACTTTGTCTGTAGAAGCTGGCGATGACTATAATTTACGCCTTAGTGGTCGTGCTCTAATAAATGCTCAAACAACAGCAGACGTTGCTACTGCTTCTGTACAATCAACAGGAATTGTTGCCGTAGTCATTTTATTCATGCTAGTAGGTATTCATACTGTACGTAATGATAATGACATCAAGGAAGGAGTTCAGCGCGGCGTAGTCTCTTGGATTCCATTGGTTATGGTCGTTGTTTGGGTATATGGTATCATGGGTTACACTGGATACAACATAAATTCACAGACAGTTACAATTGGAGCTCTTTCACTGGGCTTAGGTGTTGATTATGCTGTTCACTTTACTACTAGGCTAGAGGAAGAAGCAGAACATAATCCGTTTGGTAAAGTTGAGGAATGGGTGTCAAAATCTACGGCTACTACAGGGCGAGCCATGGCAGGTGCTGCCCTGACGACTGCTGGTGGTTTTGCAGTCCTAAATCTCTCAGCTTTGTTGCCTCTTCGGTTGTTTGGTCAAGCATTTGTTGTTGCAATAATTTTGGCTTTGCTTTCAAGTCTACTTATACTTCCTGCACTATATGCTCCGTTCCTCAAGAGAACAGCCGCAAAAGCGCAGCAAGAAAGCGACTAATGGTGGACGCTGGGGGATTTGAACCCCCGGCCACCTGGTTGCAAACCAGGTGCTCTTCCAAGCTGAGCTAAGCGCCCTACGAGTTATCGGAAACGCAAGGGGTTCTTGAGTTCAACCGTTGAAGATTCTACTTATCTCTTGATTTTATCAATTCAATTCCCACAAAGAAAATACCCAATGCTGAAATGAATACAATAAATTCTAAAGTTTGTTCTCTACTACTTTTTTCTTCTATCAATTCGTTAGAATTACCAGTTGGAAGATTTTCATCCATATCGTGAATGTCTGGAGCGAAATTGATGTAAAAGCTAATGTTAGTAGTTTCATTATTTTCCTTTATCTGATGAACCATAGAAATATTTCCTGGTAAAAGTCCGTTTGAAGGTGCTAGGAGGATTAGAGCTTGTTGTTCACATTCTGGATTTACTTTTTCTCCAGTAGTTTCGTTAAGTTCACAAGAACTTGAAATCCAACTTGTCTCAAAGTCATCTATTCCTTGGAACAAACCATCTTGATCAGCATCAACCAAGATTTTATGTTGGATATGTTCTCTATCATCTAAATTCCTGAAAAATAAAGTATCTGTTTCAACCAAGATTCCAGGATTTACTGATGATGGTGTTAATCCATTTTCAGTAATCAGAATATTATACTCTTTCTGGTCATGTGCAGAAGTAATTGAGGGTAATAATAGAACAAAAAATAATCCTATCACTAGTGCCCGCTGGTATCTCACGATTCATCCCATGCACTCCGATGACTTCAACATGACTGGTTGCTTCCGACCTACATGGATAACCGTAGGGTTGCTTTAGCAGGCATTCTAATCTTCTTTTTATTCACAGCCACTATTGCTACAATTTTACTTTCAGACGAAAGTACACAATTAACTGACAGTAACACATTGGTGACAGATCCACTGATACAAGATGAGGGACATGATCATAGAAATGCAAGTCAACATATTTTTTACACAGATAATATACAACCTATCTCATTTAATCAACTAACAGCACCTGGGAACGCTGAAGTTCAGGTAGCAGATTCTCCTGATGGAGGCACCTATGCATACATTGCTGGATGGTCCGAGCTACATATTGTGGATGTCACAAATCCTGAGAATACTACAGTTACCGGAGTCTATGTGGATCCAAATACTCAAGTTTTGGATGTAAAATATTTACAGTATAATGGAGATGAATATGTTATAGTTCAAAATCAGTTAGTTGACCCCGGAAATGCTGACCCAAATGTGGGTGAATGGGGGGATCCCGCTCAAGTCACAGTGACTTTGATTGATGTTTCTGATAAATATAATCCAACTTATGTTGATGCTTGGTATGATGCAGATCACCCTAGTGGTCCTCATAATTTGTATACTCATATGATTGATAATGAATGGTATATATTCGTAGCAAATCCAGATTACGAACAATGTGATATCGGCCAAGGTGACGCCTGTGGAGGTATTACAATTGCACATCTTAATTTCGATGGCCCTAGCGATAGTCCACGTATTTTGAAAGTAGGAGAGGCTGAAGTAAATTGGCAAAATACTCTTGGTGGTTGGATTTACATTCATGATATGACCGTACAAACTTGGCCTGGTGAAGACCAGCAAGACCCTAGATATGGTAGAACATATATTTACGGAGCATATTGGGAAGCAGGATTAAGGATATTCGATGTTAGTGATGTACCTCATCCACAGAATTCTCCAATCGAATACGCATTCATTGCTGGTGGTTGTGCTGCTACATTAGGTACCCAATTAACATGTAATTGGAGAGCTCCTGAAGTTGGACAATGGATGGAGTTTGCCGACCTTGATGAAGACGGACAAATCGATTGTGGCTGTACTGGAAATGAAAATGGAGGTAGAGCTTCTTACATTCATTATGCAGAACCAATGGATAAAATGGTCGATGCATCTCATTTAGGTTATCCTGCAGGTAAAATGCACCTGACATTTCTTGCTACTGAAGTTTTAGAAACTACAGTTGGGACTGGACTTGGTTATTTGATTGATACAACTGAATATGAGATGTTTAATGGTCAAGTTACATTCAAGCCTCAAGTTATCCATAGTTGGGAAATTCCTTTCGCTGAGCAACATCATATTCCTGGAGGAGAAGAATGGTTACTATTCAGTCCTCATAATTCGGATGCAGAAATTTTTGAAACTAATTCAGCATTAGGTTTGCCAGATCAGAGTCTAGGTGGTAATTGGGATGGTAGAATTTATCTTTCGAGTTATCATGCAGGGTTATGGATTATCGATATTGAAACTTTAATGTTAGAAGGTAGAAACTCAGAATTAAACAGAACTGAAGTTCATTCCGTCTCAACTATTGGCTATCATCTTCCACATGGACAGGATGGAATCCCTCTTTCTAGTTCGTACTATGATTTTGGTTGGACTCCATTCATTTGGGCAGCAGAATATCATAATGGTTACACATATCTTTCATGTATTACAACCGGATTATACATCGTCCAATTAGATATAGACAAACCCTATCACGTCAGTTGATTTCACACATCTTGACCGTAGCATTCACAAGTAGAACTTTACGTGAATTGATTAATACGAGGTTTTGCGATGTCACGGTTTTCTAATTCTCCTATGTTTTTGATGGCTTTCTTGATGCTAATAATGCCGCTATCTGGTTGTATGTCAATGATTAGTGACGATTCTTCGGCAGATGATTCGGATATGGAATGGATAGATCCCGTAATTGAAATCGAAGATGAAAATCATTCTCATAATGATCTTTTAGCTCATCGTTTATCTACAACCAATGCTAAATTAATTGATTATCACAATTTGAATTGTGATGGGCAAGAAAAACCTCCTGCAGAGTTAGATAATGTTGCAGGGAGGCCTTGTTTAGACGAATTTAAGAATGTAGGCCCGACACCTGGAGATAATTCTGAAATTACTATTGAAGGAAATTTCATGGAAGATTGTGAAATTTATGCTGATGGTACTGGTGGATGCTATGCCTATGTTTCGAGCTACAATCAGTTTGAGATTTTAGACATCAGTAATCCTAACAATATTAGGATGCTTTCTACTTACTATGCTGAAGTTGCTAGAATGATTGATATCAAAGTAACCAAAGATAACAATTGGGTTTTAGTTAATCATGAGCTGACAAATAGTGAACTTGATCCAATTCCTAATGATGATGATGCTAATAGTGGAGCTAATAGGTTGGATGTTATTTATGTTGGAGACAAAACGAGTCCAGTCAAAGTAGCAGAATGGAATAATCCACCTGCTGGATTCCATAATCAAGATTTAGCAGTTTATTGCGATTGGGATCCTGCTTTAGATCCGACCAATGCATGGGATGAAGAAGATTGCCATTTGTTCTTATTCGGTGCTGATCCTTATCCGGAAATGGTTGAAGGTAGTAGTGGAACATTCTACAAAGGAACCCAAGTATTCTATGTCCCTCG
>NZDA01000053.1 GCA_002686525.1 Methanobacteriota archaeon
CCGTTGATTCAACCTGTTCCTCCACTTCAAGTCGCATGTCGTCTTCAAGAACAGCATTATCTTCAGATGAAAACTCCTGTGTTGGCTGTGAAATGTCATCAACAGATTCCAGCAAGGTTCTGGTAAAGGTCGCAGAAGCATTAAGAAATCAAGGGATGTTGAACTCTTCGAACCTACTCGATCTGATGCCAAAAATTGTGGAGCTAGTGCAGAAAAACCTGAAAGAAGCGGAATTAGATCAAAACGGAGATCAGATCACCCGGGTGGTGAAGAACATGTTGGGGACTTTGATTTCTAAAATGAATGGGAAAGAAGCGTTCATGAGCCCTAGCTCTGCCGAGCCAGGATTAACGGTCCAAACCACCTTGCTAAAGCAAATCACCTCAACATCGATTAGCAACCTGGGAGAAGCCTTTGAAACAAAACATTCCTCAGGAAGGTCGAATTCNAAAAATCATGATCGAAGTGCCNCAGCTTTGGCAAAAGATGCAGGNTCNCTGATNGGNGCNATTGTAGGNTCGATGGGNAGNAGTGGTATGAACGTAGAGGATTTAAGTTCAACGATGAAAGAAGTCACGGGAGCGGCCGTAGCATCCCTGGAAAATGTTGATGGAATGGATTCGGCCAATCTAGGTGATGCTTTGCAGGAGATCACTTCAGAAGCAACNGCAGCGATTTCTCAGGCGATTGAGGATGTTAAAGAAAANAGTTCTTCATCCGTTTCATCTGATTTGATTTCTTCATTGGTATCAAGTGCTACTTCCGGCGCGACTGAAAAAATTGGTGAAATTGATATCCCGGGTTTCACTTCCGATGATCTGAGTTCGATGGTTGAAAATGTAACCAAAGGAGCCACNTCGGGGTTGGGAAAAATGGCCGCCAGTACTGATGAGAACATTGAATTGTCATCACTGGTGTCCGAGATTTCNTCATCTGCCACAGAAAGCCTGGANCAAATCGAAATGCCCGGATTTGATTCAGAGGATNTGAGTTCCATTCTGGAAGGGGTGGCCAAGGGAGCNAGNGAAGGGTTGGAGGATATTGAAACTTCCAATGCCAATGACAAGCTTGCTTTGCTGGAAAAAATTCAGGAAGGAACGACTGAGGCCTTAGAAACCATTGAAATGGATGGTTTTGATGCGGATGAACAAAAAGAAACTCTTGAAAAGAAAATCAAAAAAGGGACCTCAAGTGGCTTTGTTACCCTTTTATCACAATTACAAGTAGCACAAATCACTGGAATCCGAGCAGTTGATTCNACTTTGATGGCATTGCAGCCTGATAAAATCTTNAAAGCAGAAGAAGAATTAAATATCGAATTGACCTTCAGTTTGCCGGTTGCATTTACGGGTGGAGGAACGAGTGATAAACCAAAACTGTTGGTGGATGGAGGCACAAACCGAAAATTATTCAGAGAAAACCCGAGTCTTGTTCATTATGCAGAATGGATTGGTGCAGGTTCAAACTTAGGNCAAAAAGGGACATACAATTTAAAACATTATTTTCGATATACAGTAAAGAGTCCTAGGGATGAAAATGGTAAATTCATCGATGGTGACCAAATAAATGATTTTGACTTGTATTCCAATAAAGCNTTGATCCTTCCAAGTAATGTNCAAATTGCTGCAATGGGTGCCAGTTCTGAAGTGATCCTTTTTACCAAAGTTGGAGAAGTGGAGGGTTCACTTTCCCATAATAATAATTTAGTGGTCGATGCCAGACCATCAGTCTTACAACATCCAGAATANATCGACGATTCAGGAAAATTTTCACATTCCACAGAAAAAGACCATTACAAGGTTTGTTTAGNAGAAGAAAAANTATGNGTCAATAATAGTTCATTGAATGGCTTGGAAGNTNNNTNANAATNANTNAACTGGAAAAAATCAACACCTTAAATTAACCAATGATACTCGTTTAAAGTTTCAATTCATNTCGGANGAACCTGGAAAATATAAGATCAAACAGGGGGNATGTACTTCACCGGAGAATGCGACCATTGACGCAAAAAGAGGAGTCAATGAATTTGAGTGGATTAGTCAACAAAGTGGAGTTTATGAAGGATACTATCTGTGTTTCGAAGACCAATCACTCAATTTAACACAAATACCAATCACCTCATTCAGGATTGATGATGTAAAACCTGTNGTCTCCAACATAGATTTTCAAAGAGGTTTGCAAAGTGGAATACNTGCTTCAGGTGAAACCAGTCTTANCTATTATGTNACCGATTTANNCNATNTGTCCTTGAGTTTTGANGCNACNGACAATAATGAAGATTTTATTGGTGAAGTTCATTTCGAAAATTGTGCCTATAAAAAAATTCAAAGCATAGAATCAGATGTCGTGAATTATGAAATCAGTGATTTCGTTGATCTTGAAGATGGATGGTATGGTGAATGTCATTTTTACGTAACTGACAATGCTTCAAATCGTTCAGAATCTCATAAATTAGGAGATTTCGTACTGGATCGTTCACCTCCACAGGGAACAATTGAAGTTAATATTGGTAGGTATACAAACAATCAAAAACCCCATTTTGTTCTAAGGTCCAACGAAGAAATTATTTTTCAGGATTTTGTTGATTGTAATCAAGAATTGATTGATAGGATCTCAGATGTCCAATCTGATTTTATTGCCAGGAAAAATCTGAATGATGAAATCTCGGAGCTAATTGATGATTGGAAAGCTGAAAAACAATCCTTTAAAAAAATCAACCAACAAATTCATGAAATTAATTTTCATTTAAACAGTAATCTTTCAGAACAAGAATATACCTGTCAGGTAAAAATTCGTGATCTAGCCGGTAATTTTAAGGAATATGACATCCCTGATTTTATGGTAGATGTCACCTCTCCAAATGTAGTCAGTGCANTTNATGCAGAAAACAATTCATTAACAAATGATGTTTTTGTGATNAAGTTGACAAACCAAGATTTAAAGATTGAGTTTGATGATGTAATCGATACCGANTCATTGTTCACCACGAGTTCAAAAGACTGTAATGGATCATCGGCATCTCTCCAACTGAGTTGGAAAGATGTAAATCCTGATTCNTCAAATGAGGGCTGTGTTGGTTTGATCAGGCAAGATACTNNTGATTCTCAGGAATTTANTTTCCTATTGGATCAATNAGAATGGTCAGATGAAGATTGTCCNATGTTTCTCCAAGATTCTGAAACCTGCGAGAATAAAGTCTTTTTCGGACCCGATCGAATCTACAATCTCTCAATCACTGACAGAATCACAGACCGAGCAGGGAATCCTATTATCCCTTCAAATATTGAATTTTTATCACAGGAGTCCTTCAAAGTTGATAATGCAAGTTATTCAACTATTGAAGAAAATGGAGAATTACGAGCAAGGAATACACTTCATACTTCAGGAAGTCTTAAATTATTCTTTAATAAAAAACTTAATTCTGAGTTTTATGAGGATTCAGAAATAGAGGAAAATTTTAAGAATAATATTACCATCACTATGGATCATGAAGATCAATACAATCAAAATGTCGATTTAGAAAATTTTGATTTTATTCACATGGTATTAAATGAAAAATCGGTGTTGCAGA
Source organism: Methanobacteriota archaeon (assembly GCA_002686525.1). Taxonomy (GTDB): domain Archaea; phylum Thermoplasmatota; class Poseidoniia; order Poseidoniales; family Thalassarchaeaceae; genus MGIIb-O2. The sequence continues at coordinate 3,572 of NZDA01000053.1, forward strand.
TTAAATCCAAAGAAAGGCTTAATGATAATGCAACTTATGGTTTTACATTATCTCAAAATCTTTTTAGTGAAGATGAAATAAATTTTGAAGGATACGGAGTNCGATTATGGATGACCGCGGATAGTGTCCCTCCNGTNATTAGNAAANTTGAAATATTTTCCAATAATGATTCAGGTGATCAGGGNATNGCAAAAGCANGNGATGAAGTAACCTTGAGGATTACCTCGATTGAGGATGTTCAGAAACCCAATTTANAAATTAATAGTCAANCNATTGATCATTCTCAAATTGGATATAATTCTGGTGCGAATCAAAATATTATTGAGACGATTTATTTGTTATCGGAAACAGATGATGAAGGCTTTATTTCTTATCAAATCGATAACATTTCAGACTTTTCCGACAATCCCAGTATCCTCANCNTGAAAAGNGGAGAAGGGNAATTGGNATTTAATTTTTTNGGAATNAATGNNGGAANTNNNCCTAATTTAGAAGTTAAGGCAGATAATCAACCTGCGACTGTTTCTTTAGATGAAACGGAAGCAACAATTAANATAAGCGATGANANAAATTCCATAATCTATGAGGTGACCAACAATGAAGANGTNTGGAACAATCTCGATGATGGNAAACTTTTAGGGAGTGGAATCATTTCCGGTGCGGTTAGATATGATAAGACTCCACCTGAAATTACTGAAGTCGCCTTAACGTCAACCAATCCTGGCGAAAATNTAGAAGATTTTCCTCAAGAAAATAGAGAACACACTCGCTTANTCAGGGATAATGATACTTTATTTTTAGAATTTATNACTAATGAACAAATTCGACTGAATCCCCAAGTTGAGTTTTTGACAAATAATGGAAATTGACAAACTAATAGGTGCGATTAAAAAGTTAAACTCTGAAACAAAACCAAAATGGGGAAAAATGAATGCTACTCAGATGGTCTGGCATTGCAAAAGATTCATAATTTTCTATCAAAATGAAAAAAATTATCCTCCTAATTTAATGACTAAAACATTAGGTTATATGCACATGTTTTTTTTAAAATATATAATAAAATGGAACTATGATAAATATCCCAAAAATGCACCAACACTAAAATTTTTTGATCCGGCAAAGGCTAAAGATGTAGACTTAGAATATGAAAAAAAAGAGCTTGTAAAAAGATTAAAAATGGTAAATAAATGCAATCAAAAATTTATAGTAAACCCTATGCATGGAAAAGTTACAAGAGAAACTTTTAAAGAAGTTGTGAGAGGGCACACATGTTTTCATTTGAAACAGTTTGGAGTGCTGTAAATTAATTTTTATTTATCAATTACTAACATGTCCCAAACTTCACCCACAGATTCTTCATCATATATGTACTGTTCTTCATCAATCCAAATACATGGAATTCCAGGAAAATATGATTGGGTTCCAGCTGAAATTACCTTGCCGTCAATTACTTTAATGCTTCTAATTACACCAGTAACCTCGCCATTTTGTAGAACATGTTTCTCACAATTTTTCCAATAGGTAGGGTATTCAGAATCCATGTCCTGAGAAAAACCTGCTATAAAAATATTTTCCTCATTATCTACGAACAAATCATAAACCTCACTATTCTGCCATCCCTCATCTATAGATCCAATATTACAAGTTGATCTTGACCCATTAATCCAGTGTGCTGGTTTGGTAATATAACCAAGAAAATTATTCGGTGCCATTACCGTTCCAGCTATGATTTTTTTATCACCTTTTATTTCAATATACTTCGCCTCTCCATCACCGTGACTCGGTCTGCTGAGATTAATTCTTTTATTATTTTTCCAAAAGGAGGGAATCAGGGAATGAGACTTCATATAATAACCTACATTGAAAATATTATCATTGGAATCTATCCCAATACCCCAACTCATTGAATCTGCATTAATTGTTAGATTTATTTTCTTTCCATTTCTCCAATAACATGAACCTTGATCAAAATAACCTCCAACATATATATCTCCTTTATGCAAAATTATTCTTTGTCCTTCCGAGAATTTACCTTCAAGCTTAGTCTGAGTTTGGTTAGAACCGTCTATATTTAGTGACCATACACTTCCACTTCCTCCATATTGCCAGCCTGTAACATATATTTTTTCGTCATGATAAAATAATCCTGTAGCCTCGAGAGCATTGCCAATTAGTTTAATTTTTTTATCGTTAATCCATATAACCGCTCCATCATTTATTGTTGAACCTGCAACAATGATAGTTTTATCGTTAAAATTATTATTCAAAAAACCATCAGATTCATTACTACTACTCTCCTCCTTAGAGCAGAAAAATAAAAATGAAAAAAAAGTAAAAAACAAAATTTTTTTTACAAATTCATACAGCCTTATCATCCCAATTATTATTTATAAAGTCATTTAATTGAATGCTTTTATTAGATTTACTCTAAAAAAGCACCAACAAAACTTATATTCTTTATTTAAGTAAAT
>NZDA01000050.1 GCA_002686525.1 Methanobacteriota archaeon
TTCTGTCAGTGTCATCTCAACAAAAGATCAATCAGGTAATTTATATGCTATGACCGCATCATCTGTTACCTCATTAACCATTGATCCGCCATCTGTTTTAGTGTGTGTGAACAACGAAGCTAGTATTCATGATGCTCTGATTCCTGGAGCGGACTTATGCATCAATATTCTTCAAAAAAATCAGCAAGAGATCTCTAATTTATGTAGCTCAAAGCAACTTGAGTCTCAAAGATTTGAGAATGATTTTTGGGATTCCAGTCACACTCCTTTCATNNAAAANGCTCAATCAAANATNTTTTGTAAAGTTGANGAAACNATTNNTTATCATACNCATAAAATTGTTATNGCAAGCGTNNAAAGTTCACAAAGNGCAGACACATTTAATACCTTGATGTATGCNGACGGANGATATTTAGATTAGATGAGATATTTATTTATTTTTTTACTTTCATGCTCATTGCATGCAATAGAATTATCACCTAGTAATGATAATGCTGCTGTGTATTTTATTTCTCCAAATGATGGAGAAACTATTTCAGGAAAAGTTACAGTCAGATTTGGTTTAGAGAACTTTGGTGTTGCTCCAGCTGGCACTCAAGTTATGCATACAGGGCATCANCATTTAATTATTGATACTGATCTACCTCCACTCAACCTTCCAATACCAGCTGATAAAAACCATGTTCATTTTGGGAAGGGGCAAACAGAAGTAGAGATTGAGTTAACGAAAGGGGAGCACACACTGCAATTGCTGTTAGGTGATTTTCGTCATATCCCTCACGACCCNCCAATTTTTTCAAAAAAAATTACAGTTAAAGTTAATTAGATCTCTAGGGATTCCTCTAGGAATGATCGAAAGTCATCTTTCACAACTGACATAGCTGAGCCTGCATTGGTATCAGTCTCTGGTTCTATCTTCATGTCCAGCAATCCAACTAGGCCATGCATCATTGCCCAAAATTTTATGCATTTTTTTCCAAGTGAATCCTCAGATATTCCTGGAAATAGCTCTTTTAGGATTTGAACTAACTCTTCAAATGCACCTGTGGCTGAATCTAACAACTCTGGAAATTCAACTTTATCAATGACAGGACTATGCATTAGATCATAGGTTTTTCTTTTTTCGAGCCCGAATTCAAGATAGGCAAGACCCATTTCAAGAAATCTATCTTTCGCGTTTGCATTATTTGCTTTGCTGGTTGCTGCCCTTAATCTTTCAGTTAACTCATCAAAACCTCTTCTAGATACCTCTGCAAGAAGACATTCTTTTGTTTTAAAGTGTCTGTATGGAGCTGTTTGAGAGACACTTGCTTCTTTTGCAATTGATCTTAAGCTCATATGGTCATGGCCACTGATCTCGCATATTTTGCAAGCGCTTGTAATTAATTCTTCTTTTAAATTGCCGTGATGATATTTCATAATCAGATAATGTTGACAGTGAATACATTAAATATATACTATGTTTACGCTGTTAACATTACTAGCATAGCATATTAATTTTTATGAATAAATTTTTGAAATCATTATTACTTTTCTTTTTAGCTTTTGATTTATCATCGAATGCATCTATAGAAATTACAACGATTGAAGTTCAAGATTCTTACAATACAACTCAGCGATTTCCTGGAAAGATACTTCCATTAAATTATTCCGAGTTAGCTTTTGAAATTCCTGGAAAAATTTCTGAAGTTAAAGTTGATATAGGTGATGCTGTTAGAAAAAATGAAATATTGGCTGCCTTGGATCCCTCAGAAATGCAGGCTAATTTTAATCAAGCAGAGGCACGATATGATCTGGCAAACCAAGCTCTTAAAAGATTTAAAGATTTAAAATCAAAAGGTTTTATTTCTAATCAAGAATTAGACCGNGCAAATTCAGAATATTTGATAGCCAAAGCTCAGGTGGATTTGTATTCAGTTAAATTAGAGCAGACTATGATTCGAGCTCCGTTTGATGGATACATTCAGAATAGATTTTTAGATGCTGGTACTGTTATCAATCCTGGTGCGCCCATTCTAGAAATTATTGATTCGAAATCTGTTGAAGCTCATGTTTCAGTTCCTAGTTATATCATTGAGGGATTAATTATCGGACAACCATATGACTTTTCAATAGATAACAAGATTTATCAAGCAACACTTAAACGTTTTGCGAAAATGAGTAGCCAAGGCACTGATAATAGGCTTTGTATTTTTGAATTTAATGTATTTATAAATCCTGGTTCTATTTCATACCTTCAATTACAACAAACCAAATCAATAACAGGTGCCTGGGTGCCACTAAAATCTCTTTCTCAAGGCACTCAGGGTTTATGGAATCTCTACACTGTGTCTAAGGACCAAAATAATCAATTCTCAGTTTCAAAAGAGATTGTTGAATTAGTTCATGTTGAGGGAGATAACGCCTTCATCGCTGGAACAATTTCAACAGGAGATATGGTTGTTGCAGGGGGAGCAGAGCAAGTGATTGAAAGTGAGATACTCAAGGTTAATTAAACCATGTTATTGCTTAGGATTTTATTTAATAGACCAAGAGTTTTTGCTCTNCTTTTAATATTTATTTTTCTATCAGGAATTTTTGCATTAAGCACAGTTCCAAGACAGGAAAATCCAGAGCTTGCTCAACGGTGGTCAACAATCCAAACNATTTACCCTGGAGCCTCTCCCACAAGAATTGAAACTCAAATATTGGAACCTATGGAGGCAAAGCTTAGAGAGGTTTATGAGCTTGATGAAATTGTTTCATNTGCTTCACAAGGGTTTGGTACTACGGTTTTAGAAATCAAAGATGAGGTAACTCCAAATTTAATTGAACAAGTTTGGTCAGAAGTTCAAGATAAAATCGATCAATCATCATTTTTACTTCCANCCGATGTTAAACCTCAATTAATTCGAAGCAGTGGNCCTCCTTCNACATTGATTTACGCATTAACTTGGAATGGCGAGGGTGATATTCCATTGATTTTACTGTCACGTATTGCAGAAGACCTNCGTCAAAGCTTGGCATATGCGGGTGGTTCAGATAGAAGTTTTGTCTTTGGTGCTGCAGATGAGGAGGTCCTTGTAGAAATTGATAACGCGAAGCTTTCTGCATTAGGGCTAACTTTTCAAGAGGTGGTACAGGTATTATCAGCGCTTGATACAAAAAAACCTATTGGACAAATTTCTAAAAATGGCAAAGAGCTTCTAGTTAAATCAAAAGATAATTTAACCAATCTTTCTCAAGTTGCTAATCTACCAATCAAGGTATTTAACGATTATNAAATTATTCGTTTGGGCGATATTGCNCANTTGTCCAAAAATCCAAGAGATCCCCCAGAAGAATTAAGTCTCTTTAATGGAAAAAAAGCAGTTCTGGTTGAAGTAAGAGGNGCTTTTTCACAAAGAGTAGATNTTTACGTAAAAAATGCTGAAGAATTAGTAGATCAATATAGGGAGCAATTGCCATCAGAGATATCTTTAGAAAAAATCTATGATGAGTCTTTTTATTTTAAAGAAAAGTTTAATAATTTATATTCAAGTATTCTTTTTGCAACATTTATAGTTATTGGCATTAGTTATTTTTTGCTTGGCTTTAAATCAGCTCTAATCGTTGGATCNGTCATACCNTTAACCATNTTCTTAGTNTTATTTGGTTGTAAATTGTTGGGCTTACCCCTTCATCAAACCTCGATGACNGGAATTATTATTGCACTCGGNTTATTNATTGATAACGCAATAATAGTGGTAGAAGATTTTAAATATAGACGCAGTCTAGGTCACTCCAGAGAAAAATCATCAACAGAAACCTTTCATCATTTGTGGATACCTTTATCTGCAGCCACTGCTACAACTGCGTTATCTTTTTTTCCTATTGCNGCTGGTCAAGGCCCAAGCGCAGAATTTGTTGGAGGTATGGCTAAGACGGTCATATTATCAATCACATCCTCTCTTTTCCTTGCGCTGTATGTAGTTCCGNTTCTATTGAATTACATGGACAAAATTAAGTATTTTGAGAAAGAANTTTTTGCTGGCAATGGGTTTTCAAATGCTAAATTGGTAACAAGGTATAGGAATATTCTTACTTGGGCATTTGCTGTCCCTAAACGAGCAATTTTAATAGCTATGGTATTGCCAACACTGGGCTTTCTATCTTTTCCATTTTTAAAGGCTGACTTCTTTCCTGAGTTAGATAGAAATATGTTTAGGGTGATGATAGAGCTTCCGGCAAACTCAAATGTTCAAAAAACTGAAGAAGAAGTATTGGAATTAAGAAAATCTATTGCTAAATCTGGCATTGTTGAAAGTGATTTCTGGTTTATCGGTAGGAGAATGCCNAGGGTTTTATATAACGTGATTGGTGGAGACTCCGGCTTGGGAGCAAATAATATTGCTGAGGGTGTTTACATAGCTTCTTCTTATCACGCCATGGTTGCAGTGTTACCAAGTCTAGCTAAGAGATTGAATTTTGAGAATCCTGACTTAAAGATAATCGTAGATAAATTTAAATCAGGCCCACCAGTTGATGCTGCAGTAGAGTACAGCATTGACGGTCCGGATTTATCTGTTTTGCGATCATTAGGAAAGAAATTAGAGCTAATTATTCGAAATGCACCGGACGTCTTTTTGACTAGCAGTGAATTATCTGGAGGGGTAACTAACCTTGAATTTAAATTTAATGAATCTGATTTAGCTCTAAACTCTATTTCAGGTGAGTTTTTTATCAACGAGCTTGCGATTGCTAGTGAAGGAATCTCTATCGGCACAATGCTTGACGGNAACAAGGAGATTCCAATTAAATTAAGGGGCTCATCAGTTGATTTAATTGAATCTACTCAATTTCTATCAGTNCCTTCTAAAGATGGATTTGATTACTCCTCAAATTATGGAGAATTTGAAATAACCAACCAGGCAAATTTTGTTTCTCGAGATGCTGGCATAAGACAGAATCAAATAGCTGGTTGGATTTGGCCTGGGTTATTGCCCTCTGATACTGAAAAATATTTGAAAAATAAAATAGAGACCTTTAAAGCTGAACTCCCGCCGGGATATATTCTTGANGTTGGCGGGGAGGCAGAAGCAAGNGGTCAGTCTCAATCAAATATTTTTTCGTCTGCTATTTTGTTCTTTGTGCTTATTATTATTGCTTTAGTCTCTGCCTTAAATTCATTTCGGCAAGCAATTTTAATTTTAAGTGTGGCGATTTGGTGCACAGGCTTAGCATTTCTTGGTTTAACAATGGGGCAAGCCAACTTCGGTTTTATTGGACTTGTCGGAGCCATAGGATTGGCCGGTCTCTCTATCAATGATTCTATAGTTGTCCTTTCACACATTAAAGAATCTAATGCAAATTCACCAATCAATAAAGAAGATTTGGTGGAGGTAATTATTAGATCAACTCGACATGTTATTACCACTTCGGCAACAACAATTGGAGGGTTTATGCCTCTATTGGTCACCAGTATTTTCTTTGGACCATTGGCCTGGGCAATGGCTGGAGGGGTTATTGGATCAGCAGTCATTGCTTTATTTTACATTCCTGCTTGTTACGCAATTTCAAAAAAGTTATAAATCAATAGAACGGGAATGAATAAAAAGTTTAAATAAGGAGGGAACGATTACAATTCTATTGCCAATACATATCCTAGCCGGAACAATTGCACTGCTTAGTGCTGCTCTAGCAGTTTCATCTCAGAAAGGTAAAAAACTTCATGTTCTTTCAGGTAGGACATATTTTTGGGGTATGGCTACTATCTTCTTAACAGCTATTCCAATGTCCATTATCAGCAGTAATATTTTTTTGTTTCTTATAGCCATCTTTTCTTTCTATTTAGCTTTNGCNGGNATGCGCTTNGCTAGAAATAGAAAGGGNNTCGCAACTANTTTNGATTGGATTGCTNTNAGCTTAATGATTTTATCAGGACTAGGAATGTGGATACTGGCTACAATCTATTTCTTGAATAGTAATACGCAATATATCGTACTTCTTGTTTTCGGATTTTTAGCTATTGCTTTGGGTTATGCTGATTTTGGGAGCTATAAAAACAATTCCGCCACAGGAAAAGAAAGAATCTCAAGGCACTTAACTAATATGATGGGAGGAACTATTGCAGTTATTACAGCTGTTTTAGTTGTTAATCCTCCTTTTGAACCCGAATGGGTA
>NZDA01000051.1 GCA_002686525.1 Methanobacteriota archaeon
CATGGCAGACACCGTTTCTATTACTAATGGTATTAATTGGATTAGCCAGTCGCGTAGTTTTCACCGGAAGTGATTTCGATCCTGAACTAGGATTACCTATGTTGGCAATGGAAACATTGGGGCCATTCTGGGTTGGACTGATTCTGGCTTCAATTTTTGCCGCAACTATGTCAACAGCAGATAGCCAAGTACTAGCCTGTACTGCTGCATTTACGGATGATGTTATGCCTGAAATTAGTCAAGATCATAAGAAAACAAAAATTGTGACTTTAATTATTGCAGCTTTTGCTACAGCAATATCCATTTTTGGATTATATGTACCAGGAGGGGATTCTGTATTCGCACTGGTAGTTCTTGCAGTCTATGGTTTAGGGTCTATTTTCGTACCAATATTGATAATTCGATGGGCTGGGTATGAGCCAGACACTAATCACACAATGGCGATGATGATAGCTGCTTTAGTTACAGTCATACTTTGGTCAATTAGCGGATATGGAGATGATATTTTCCCATCTGTACCTGGAATGGGGGCAGCNTTCATTGTTCACTTTGTTATGAATCAATTACGTAGTTCAGATTTATCACCACTTGGGAGGTATGATTTACCAGATTTCAAAACCCTAGGCATTGGCGCACTAGTAATAATGGCTCCAGTTACTATTGTTGAAGCGACTTATGTAATTGCAGGCCCTGATTCATTAGAAACAAATGGAAGTGTTCAGTCAGATTGGTTTGTAGAAGCAGATTTCGGAAGTGAGGAATTAGGAGATGGATTTGAGTACATCAACGACGGACAAACAGTCACAATCAATATGGACACGGATGAAATAGATGATGCAGATGATATGAACATAGTTGGAGTTAGGGTTACTCTGACATATTCGGAAGATGAAACCAGTTCAGGCTTGGGATGTGCTGCCCCTGGTGCATCTAATCCAGACCCCGATACGATTACAGGAACGATGATTCACAATGAANACAATTCATCATCTAGTGGACAGAATTCTGCTGCAGGACCTTCATCACATCTAGTAGTNGTTGAATGGTATAATACTTCGATGATTGGAAATGTTAGTGATGTATCTAAATCAGAAATCAAAGACGGTTTAGATGTTGGAAATGCTGGTTTAGGAGAATATATTCTTGAAATTAGCGTAATAGTAGATTCTGGAGGAGGAATCGGGTGCTCACATACTGATGAAGGCGAAGGAGTAGAATATTTAGTAGAAATAATTACTCTAGATTACTCAATACAATCTCAGTGAAATATTATATTGAATTAATATAATTGATTCCTAAAAGCGCAAGTAACTTGAGTAACATACTTGTCGTATGTACATGGTTACCTCCAGGCAGATTGTAGCGCTACTGATATTGGCAACACTAATTCTTCCTATGACTGCATCAGAAATCAGTCCAAAATCAGATAGAGGTGGATACGATGCAGCAGGTGAATGGCAACCTAGGAACTCACTGGAAATCCATGATGAATGGTGGATGGATTGGTCTAGAGATGCAAACCAAGATAGGATTGATGATCGTCTTGCATGGCTATTAACACAACCAATAGAAGTTAATTCTGAATGGTGGAAGAGAGCAGAACCAGGACATGCAAGAATTTTCATTGATTACGACCATCATCCTTCAACAGCCGATGTAGAAGCTTTGGAAGAACTTGGAGTGACAGTTACTATGAGGCCTATTTACTTAGATAGCTTAATTGCAACTGTTCCAATTGATATTATTCATCCTAAATCCTTACTGCTAGAATTACCAGGCGTTGTGATGTTAGAAGATCTAGGATTAGCAGAAACACACATGAATGAAGCTGTACCAAATATGGGTGTTGAGCAGGTTTGGTCAGAATATGGTTATGATGGAACAGGCGTTACAATTGCAGTTCTTGATACGGGAGTACGTGGAGACCATGAAGGCCTCAATGATATGGATGACGAACTAACAATTGGTTGTGAACAACCAGAACCTGATCCACTAAACCCTAATCCTATCGAAATCGATTGTGACCCAAAAATATCTGCATTTTTTGATGCTGTAGTAACAAATTCAGAACAACCAGCAAGAGAATCCTATGACTCAGGAACTCACGGAACTCATGTTGCAGGAATTGCGGCAGGAACCGGTGGAGGGCAGGAAGCTCCCGATGGTTCAAAATATGTAGGGGTAGCTCCCGGAGCATGGGTCATCAATATCTTAGCATGTTGTGACGGAGATATTCAAGATATCATTGAAGGAGCACAATGGGCAATAGAAAATAAAGAAACTAAAGGAATAGATATTCTGACATCCTCATTAGGGGAACAACAGTTAGAAATTCATTTTGATAATGATGGTTCCTCTGCATGGAGTCAACAAATGGATGCTGTTGCAGCATCTGGAATAATTACCTTCTTATCTGCTGGAAACGAATTTGGAGGCGCTACATTTGCAGGTTGTAANACTATTGATAGNCCTGGAGATGCTAATCTTCCAATTACTGTTGCTAGTCTTGACAAAGATTTGGGGNTAGCGATTTACTCGAGTAGAGGATATACCTCAGATGGNAGAGTGAAGCCCGATGTTTCTACTATCGGTTCTAACATAATGGCTCCAGATGCTGCCACCTCAGATGGATATACAAGTAAGTCTGGAACTAGTATGGCTACACCATTAATGGCAGGAATTGCTGCATTGATGGTAGAAGCTAACCCAGACATCACTCATGAACAAGTCAAATCTATAATCAGTTCAGACTCGATTGAACGAGATTTGCAATTGCTTGACGACCCNGGATTCAATGATTGTAGTGTATTAGAATCAAGACCTGATAATGAATTTGGATATGGCCAAGCAGACCCTCTTGTATTTGTTCAGTCTGCAGGGGCTATTGATTCATCACTGAATGTAACTATGGAACTAGAAACATTGCAAAAGATTGGTAATGAATCACGAATATATGGGACATCTTCAGGTGCAGAAACAGGTTCTGGGTATGTTGAAGTTAAAGTTGGTGGAGGTGATTGGCAACAAGCAACTGATCTTTCATCTGGTGGCGATTGGGNAACCTGGGATGTAAAACTGAAACCACATACAGAATCAGGTAATTCTACAATATATTCGAGGTTGGTAATCAACGAAGACCGAATGTCTCCTGTAGATTCTTACAGAGTAATTTTGATTGATGCGCAAAGTGATAATGGTAGTTCCTCTAGTGATAGCATAATGTTCGGAGCTTATGCAATAATCATAACACTAATAGCTACAATAGCNCTTTTGGGAATTGGCTTGAAGGATTTACGATCTAGAAATAATTAGATTATCAAACTAATAACTAAGATTGCTGTTCTTCCCACCATTTCTCATTTGTTTCACTTTTACTGTCTGAAATATCATTCACTTCGCTGGATGAAATAATAACATTATTTTCAACAGGTGAGTAAGATACAAAAGAGGATTTCTTTTTATCCTTGATTACAAATGCTAATACAACTCCAATNAATAGAGTAAAGAAACCACAACAACAACTCAGTATTCCTAATCCTGCTTCAAAAGGAACTCGCTCCTCTCTTATTTGGATCTCAACATTTTCACCATTATTCTCTGTGAAAATTACCTCGTACTTCCCTGAATCGCTGATACTAATTTCGCCAATATACTCAAGACCTGGTAATGCATATTCATCATTGTAAATCCAACAATCATCCAATGTTGGGTCTGAACAAGAAATGAATCTATTTTCGGAATCCTGCGTTCCATCATTATGATTGTAAACCTCAATTTCAACTTCAGATCCAGTTTCCACCCATACATTGTATATTGTATTCCATTTAAATTCATCAATATATGTAATTGGAGTTACCCCCTCCCACATTAAAGTCCCGCTGTAATCTTCACTTTCAGGGTCCATCTCCATTTCTGTAAGTGTAGCCCCTCCGATTATTACTGCAACAATTCCAACTAGAAACAAGATAATTCCAAAGCCAAGAACTATCTTAGGTATAATGTGCATGCAAATTGCGTCTATGACATTACTTATGAAGATTGGACCTTCCCTCTAATATTGACAGAGGCTTAGAAATGATTGATGAGATTTTTCCTTTGATACTCATATCTGCCGTTTTATTATCATCATTAGTAACAGGCTTGGTTTTCGGGTTTGCGATAGTTACTATGCCAGGTATTGCTAAACTTTCCGATAAAAATTTTCTTAAGACTTTCAAATATATTGACGAAGTAATACAGAAAAATCATCCTATCTTCATGCTTGTTTGGGTTGGTTCAATAATGGCTGTGATTCTCACATTAACATTAGGAATTTTATTATTGAGTGGTATGGAGAAAATACTCTTACTATCAGCATCCTCACTATATTTACTTGGAGTTCAATTACCAACAGTTTTCTACAATATCCCTCTCAATAATATGATACAAGAATTAGATATTAATCTAATGAAAGATTCAGAATTAGAAAAATCTCGTTCAGGATTTGAAAATTCATGGAATCGTTGGAATAATATCAGAACCTTGAATGGCATTGTTGCAGTTTTTATCTGGCTTGTACTTCTAATCAGATTGTAAATAAATTATTCAGAATTGAATTTGTCAACACACAAATTAACCAATAAATCACCAAAACAATAGAAGGCTCCAACGAGAAGTGGAGGATTCCAAGCTGTTAACCCAGTCCACGGCACATTAGGAGACCATGCCCAATTTCCAAGATAGGTCCCCCAAATTTCCATAGCTAAGGCAGCCCAAACCATGACTGCATAAAGTCGAGGTTGGGGGCCCCATTTAGTAAATGCAAGTACCAATATTAGTAATATTAAACCAGATGTATCTCCACCAGTATATACGCCATAAGCAACAAGAGGTACGAATGGAATTAAGGCAATCAAGGCAAAATTATCCTTAATTTGAGTTGCACCTCGTCTCCCTAAGTCAAAGAGAAAATAATGCCCTGCAGGTACAAACAAGGGCATCAAATCACGCTGATACTCATAAATTAACCAAATTTCAGAGAAAAATAATTCCATTGGCGTTGCTATTGCTACAACTGCGATCATCTCGATCCTCTCCTTTCTATCTGCAATAACAAAGATACCAGTAAACAATCCCCAGCACCACAGATTAACTGGCCATTCAGCCATATTATCAGATAGTAATCCTCCAGCAGCTGTAGATGAAATCCAAAGCCCGATTACAATGGTAAGAACATATAGCCACACCCGCTGACTCATGTTAGTCGGAAGTCATTGTGGTTTTCATTTTGTAGTATGAGGGCTAACTGTCTCTATCTCTTTTAGTTGAAAAGTAAATGGTACCGAATATTATAGAAATTAACATTAACTCTACAAATGGCCACTCTCTTTCCCACCGATTTTCATCAAAGGGGTAATAATCAGAATTATCTCCAACACCATCACCATCACTATCCTGCCATTCATTCAAATCGAGGGGGAATGCATCTTCATTCTCACCAAATCCATCTCCATCAGTGTCTTGCCATTCAGTTGATCTGTTGGGGAAAACATCAGAATTGTCACCTACTCCATCTCCGTCAGTATCCTGCCATTCAAATGGATTAGATGGAAAAATATCAGAATTATCTCCAACNCCATCATCATCATTATCGTTCCACTCCGAGGAATTATTTGGGAAATCATCAGAATTGTCACCNACTCCGTCATCATCGCTATCTTCCCACTCATAGGGGTTTTCAGGAAATACATCTGAATTGTCGCCAATACCATCTTCATCNGTGTCATTCCACTCAGAATAATCTGCTGGGAAAGCATCGGCATTATTTCCAACTCCATCCTCGTCATTGTCTAACCATTCGTTGGGGTCGAAAGGAAACTCATCCTCTACATCATTAACACCATCAGAATCATCGTCATCATCAAGGAAATCGCATATACCATCTTCATCAAAGTCATCAGGCGTTTGATTTGCGTCGAGAGAACTACTTTGACCACACAAAATTTCGTCAGTGTCTGTCCAACCATCATTATCATCATCTAGATCTTCATTGTCTCCGACACCATCGCCATCATTGTCAGAGTTTTCATTAGGATTCAAAGGAAACAAATCGTAAATGTCCATCCAACCATCATTGTCATCATCGATATCTTCGTTATCTCCAACTCCATCATCATCTGAATCTAACCATTCGAGTGGGTTCAATGGGAATACATCTTCAGTATCTGACCATCCGTCGTTATCATCATCCTGATCTGAGTTATCCCCTATGCCATCTTCATCAAAATCATTCCACTCATTTGGATCATTAGGGAAAATGTCTGAATTATCGCCGTATCCATCATTATCGGNATCTTGCCATTCCAAAGGATCGTTTGGGAAAATATCAGAATTATCGCCAATCCCATCCCCATCACTATCTAGCCATTCGTAAGGATTGTAGATGAAAACGTCGGAATCGTCCCTGTATCCATCTCCATCAGAATCTCGGACGAATCCAGACAGACCCCATGACAATATCTGATCTGCCCAACCAGGGTCATTCAAAGGTGGAACATGACTGCCTCCATTTATCCTCCAATGTGCAACTCTATTCCCTGAGTCGCAGTTTAGGAACTCGAACTCATCAGTTTCATCAATACCATCGTCACCNGAAATATCCCTAGTTCCCAAGTATGTCCAACTTTCATCGCAGCNAGACCTAGTTGCCCAATTTTGTACCGTCTCATTCGATGAAGGATANGTCTCTCCGAANATTGANCCTCCCTCATAAAATATCACGGTATCNGCTGTAGAGTGAACATGGAGAATATNTGGACTTCCNGTATCTTGACACATGCTAAAATCATTCCATGTNACCCCATTTANTGCCACAATTGAGCGAACTACATCTCCAGCTTCACANGCTAATCGATGGCTCATGAAACCCCCATTTGATAAACCCGTGATGATTATACCATCAGAATCAGCACCATAGTTATCGATGGCCTCATCTATCATGCCTAGTAAGTATTCCACGTCGTCAACATCATCTCCGAAACTGCAACAAGCGTTTGTAGCATTCCAACGCTTTTGGCCTAACCAGTTTTGAGTTCCATCGGGGTATAGAAGTAAATGTTCGTTCTCATGTATACTATCAAAGAGATGCATATATGCCGCGTTAGATAGCCCACTGCCACCAAAGCCGTGAAGGGAAACAACAAGTGGCAATGGTTTGGAATAATCATGCCCTCCAGGCATTCTTANTTGGCTGTATCTTCCTTCCTCACCAACCGTAACATAGGTATGTTCGTCAGTATAATTTGTAGGCCCAAATCCATCATTGGAGCTAGTTTGATTATTGTCTGGCTCGTGAGATAAATATATCGAAGAATATGGCATTGTCAATGCCCCAAGTATTATCGATATCGCCATGATGATGGCTGAACNACTGTTTCTCACGACATCTGAGTCCAGAAGGAGGATATCAAGGTCTCCCTAAATNTTTCAAAACCTAGAGGAAGAAACCGCTGNNTTCGAGCATTAAATATATTATATAAGAAATAAATATAAAAATTAGAAAACAAATTATTATTACAACTGACAACAGTCCTAAACTAAAGTACTGAGCCATTGATTGGAATGTTTTAACCATCGAGGAATTATCTTGATTATCCTCATTATATTCTGAATCTACGGATAAAACAACATCTGGAGGAGATTTACTCATGCTGAAACCAAGTCTTGTGAAAAATATAGAAATTGGAACAAAAATACAACAGGAGGAGAAAAGNCGACTGAAATCAAAGTACTCCCCACTTAAAGCACTAAAGAAATAAAATATGGATAGAAGACCAGTTATGACTCCAAATATAGAGAATCCAACAGACAACTTAGAACGATCTATTCGAACATCGTTATTGATGAAATCATCAAGAAGAGTTGAAATGTTGTTTCCGTGTATTACTTTACTATCATATATCAGACTATCAGTTACTAAATCAATTGGATCAATCNGAGCTTCGGATTTCTCTATCAATGTATTTTCATCAGATTCATCAGTGATAATTAAACCATCTTTAAGATTAATCATTTCTTGNCATGGAGGACAGCTAACTATGCC
>NZDA01000013.1 GCA_002686525.1 Methanobacteriota archaeon
GACTTCTCATCATGTTTCACTCATTTTGATGGGGAAGACTCAACAGGTTCTGCTCAAGATGGATATGGAACAAGGAACTATCCAGAAAATGGTCAAGTAGATGTTGATTTTGACTGCTCTTTCAATGAAGGCTTCAGAGAAGATATGTACCTCAATGAAAATGGAACTATTGAAATAAAAATGACATTCAATATTTTTTCAGGAGACTGTAATGATAATTCTGATTGTACCAATTTGACATTAAGTTTGAAAAAAGGAACTGTTACAGTCGCTAGTCAGGAATTTCCTGAAATGAATAATGATGGAAATGATCAGACAATAAACTGGAATGTGCCAGTGGATAGAAATATGACAAGATGGAATAAAAGCGGAAATGAGAAGCCTGTTATCCAAGTAGAATATTCAAAACCGGTGTACCAAGGTCTTGATTGCTTTGTTTTAGACTGCTCAGGAGACTTCACCATATATTATTCAAATCAAAATAATTCTGCAGTTGAAGTTTTATTCCCTGTTGTTAATAAGACAGAACCGATTGTTGTTGATGATGAAACCGGCATAGGTGGTGCTGTCGGTGACGCATTACCAGGATTCGGATTAATGGCAGGTATGGCTGCACTTGCAATGGCTGCTGTAGCAGGTTCAAGAGTTAAGAAAGAAGAATGATTTTCTTATTCTTCAGTCCCTGACCACCACTCATCGGTCTTTTCAGTAGATTTACTTTCATCTGGAGGAATCATGAATTTCTCAAATTCCTCTCTCGATAGGAAACCATCACCATCTGAATTACAATCATTGAAATGTGCTCTGACTTTTTCTAATTCAGAATCACCATCATTCCAAATCGATTCAATTAATTGGTCTTTACTAATCATCCCATCATTATCGGTGTCTATCTTATCGAATTTAGCTTTATCTTCAGAATCAGTGTATACGCAATAGTCATCAAATGAAATAGAAAGGTCACCAGGAGGTAAATCAAGCTCTCTAGAAATAATCTCATAAGCCTTTTTAAAATCTGGAACTACAAACTTTAGAGGAGGTTCCTTATCTTGAAAATAAAATGTTGCTGCTTCATCAAATGATAGTTTTCCGTCACCATCTATGTCTAAGGCCCTCATCATACCTTTTGTAGCGAAATTTGAAAACATACCGCCTCCAGTAGAATTAGGATTCGAACCAACTCTCCTAATTGTACTGGAATTTCCAGAAGTCATTACCATTACAGCTTTACCTGTTACTACTAAGAAAGCTTGATACCATACTAAAATCAGTCCAATTACAAAGCATCCGCCTAAGCTATATCCAATAACTACTGAAAACATATCTCCTCCGGGCTCACAATCAATACTAGGGTCACAATCTTCAGTGAAAGCCGTGCCATTTGCCATTGGAATAAAGAAAGCGAAAAGGAAAATCAGAATAACTCCATTAACTAGCAAAAATCCTTTTAATTTTTCAATAAATGTTGCCTCTCTTTCTCCATGATATAGTTTTACTTTTGACATAATTATACCTCTAGTCTGTATCAAAGAGATTCAATTGAAACTTCTTCTTCTTCACCAGTCTCTAAATCTTTAATCTTGACTTTGCCATCTTTCCATTCTTCCGGCATGACCATTACTAGACGTTCGGCTCCAGATCTTTCTGCATGTTTAAAAGCCCACTTAAGCCTCTTATCTTCCAGTACCAAATCAACAGATCTACCCGTTTCCCTTAGTGATGATGCGACAGACATTGCTGCATTTCTCAGTCCTGGACTTAATGAAATTACAACATCGTCAATTCCACTAAATAATTCGGGAACTAATCCTTTTTCAGCCAATAATTCCATAATTACCATATCTCCAAAACCAAATCCTGTAGCTGGTAAATCCTTACCTCCCAATGTTGAGAGTAATTTATCGTATCTTCCTCCACCACAAATTGCTCNTAATTCTCCAGCTCTATCATGCGCCTCAAAGACTGGCCCNGTATAGTAAGCNAGACCTCTGACNATTGATGCATCGAATTCTATCCATTCTGAAATNCCGTAAGCATCCAAAGCAGAAAATAAGGATGTTAATTCGTTAACTGCTTCACTATCTTTACCGAGTATTTTTTCTAGAGATGACATATCTTTGATTACGAGTGTATCNTGAATTGTTTGAACTGCTNTNTCTTCNAACCCTAAATCGGACAATTGTTNACTAACTACATCAACTGGTAATTTATCCATCTTATCTACAATGATACAAGTCTTGGCAAATGTATCACCTTGAATGCCAAGAGAACCCAAGACCTCTTCCAANACNTTACGACTACTCATTTTGATTACNAAGTCCTCTTCAGTAAGNCCNACACCTCTGAAAAAGGTNACAAGTACGGAAATTAATTCAGCATCTGCAGAGATTTCGTCAGTACCCCAAATATCTACATTCCACTGATAATGTTCTCTTCCACGNCCTCGTTGAGTCCTTTCATATCTCCAACATTGAGGTATTGAATACCACTTAATTGGCATAGGAAGAGCACCAGCTCTTGACATTACCATTCGAGCNAGTGAAGGNGTCATTTCNGGTCTCAAAGCTACTTTNCGGTCACCCTTATCTTGGAAATTGTATAATTGCTGAGTTATTTCTTCTCCTTGTTTCCTGGTATAGAGTTCTTCATGCTCTAATACTGGAGCATCATATTCTTGAAAACCGTGTAATAGAGCCGCATTATCGAAATTATCAAACAGCCAATTTCGAAGTCTCATATCCTCTGGATAGAAGTCTCGAGTACCTCGAACGCCTTGTGCCATGGTTATTCCAACAAACAAAGCCACTTCAAGCCTTACGTCGTTCTCGGAAATTTTCTAGCCTTTCTTTACGTGTAACGCGTCCGTCAGAAAGTGGAAATGCATAAAATCTGAGACCTAAGAAAGTAAAGAAACCAAATGCAGTTGTATTGATTGCCCAAGATATCAATTCACCCAATTCGATAATCTCAACCAAGACATAGAAAGTACCAGTAGAAACTATCCAAAGAACGGTATATACTATCATCATTTTTGTAAAACTGGCACGTACATCCGAGTCTGATTCAAAGGTTAACCAACGATGTAACACGAAAGCCTGTGCGGAACTTATAGCGAACGAAACAGCCCATCCAAAGGTTTCAGGTGAGCTAGTAAATGTGAGATAATTGGAAAAAAACCAATACAGAGCCGCAAATATTCCGACGTTAATACAGCCAACTGCACAGTACATTACGTACTCTCGTAATAACTTAGACCAAGGGTATTCGTCACTTACAATCCTAGACATTTCATTCACAAATTTTACGATTGAAGATGAAGAGTATGTGTTTGCGTCTCTCCATAATCATTTACGAACGTCTCAGGCAATGAATTACCAACTTCTACAATAAACGGATCTTCTCCGCCAGGTAATGTATCAATTGAAACTTCAGCACCTTCAGGAACATTCCTGTAAAGTGGGCGAGGTTCTAGATCCCAGTTAGGTGGCCAAATTGAACCGTTCATTGAAAGAACGCGATTAACTAAGATATACTTATTCATACTGATGAATAATCCCGCAGTAATTCCCCAAAACAATAGAATAATTGTTATTCCATCAGCATTTGTAGGATCCCATGGATTTGCAACGTTGAATATTAAGTCGCTGAAGTACGATAAAATTAGAACACTAAACATTATTGGGAATCCAAGATACATGATGTAATCCCACCATTTACCAATCCACCAATCGTTGTCTCCTGTATTGATGAAATCATCGCGGAATGAAGATACTCCATTATCCAGATAATCTCTGATGTTAAATCCGGTAATATCGTTCTCAGATTGCCATACTCTGTATCTATTCCATCCATATTTCCAGATTGAATAAGCGATAAATAATCCGCTAAACATTAATCCATATCCCCAAATATGATCTTGTACTTCTAAGAACTGTGGGAAAGCCACTCCTGTNTCAGGATCAACTAGAATCCATAGAGCAGCACTTGGTAGACCGAATAAGAAAATTGCTAATGTAGTAAATCCAACTGCTTTTTGCCTCTCAATTCCATGATCGACAAAGTTTCTAACACAGAGTTCTACAGTTGAAATCATAGAAGTTAAAGCAGCGAATGAAAGTGCGAGGAAGAACATTGTAACCATCAATAATTGAACAACTGGACCACCTGGTGCTTGAGCAAATACTTCCGGTAAAACTAGGAAAGTAATTGCGCTACTTCCACCACTAACCGCTCCTAAAGGATCATCACTCACTGAGAATACTGCCATCATTACTGTTAAACCCGCAATAATGGAAATACTATTGTTAGCAAGACACATTGTTGCAGCATTCAGAGTTGTATCCTCATCTTTACGCATGTAAACAGAATAAGTGATTGCCATTCCCATACCAGCAGAACAAGACCACGCAGATTGAGATAAACCATTTATCCAAGTTTCAGGTTGAGTAAGATACTCTGGTTGTATACTGAACATGTAAACAAAGCCATCTAATGTACCATCATCTAAGTCCATAACAAATGAAAGGAATAGAGCAGCGAATAAGAGTATGAAAAGAGAAACCATTAGTGTCACATTAACTTTCTCAATAGCCTTAGCGCCTTTCCAGATTGCTGCCATTGTAATTAATACTGATAGCGATTGGAAGAAAATAACTTGTGTAGGATCTTGCAGGAAATCATTCCATACTTGGACAGTATCTACTTCTGAACCAAGACCTCCGCGAATCGCAGTTTGGAAGTAATTGATACACCATCCAGTTACAACTGCATAATAGAATCCTATTGCAGTTGAAATCCAAGCAGTCCACAAACCCATCCAAGCAAATCTGTTACCAGCAAATATTCTGAAGGTACCAACAGTTCCTGTTCGGCTCCTCTTACCTAATGCGAATTCAGCAATAATTAGAGGGACAGACCATAAGAAAAGAAAAATTAGCCAGGGTACTAAAAAGGACCCTCCGCCATTAGCCCCTACCATTCTAGGAAAACGCCAAATGTTTCCAGTACCTATTGCAGCACCAATTGTTGCAAAAATAAGCCCCAATCTTCCACTAAACTCATCTGAGCCTGTTTTTTCCTCAGACATCAGAGTTCCTCCGAATTACGCATTTCGGGAGGCAAACCAAGAACATCACGTTCATCATTGAACATTTCTTTCAGTGTGTAACCAAGTCCACCCCAAACCATTGTTGCAATCATTGCAAACATTAGTAGAGCAAGGACTGATGAACCGAAAGATGCTCTATATGGAATTGATAATTCGTAATAATTAGGGCCCTCAGCTACAGTAGGGTATGAAAATGGGAAAGCCCCATTAGTTGTTCCGAGCATTGCCTTGTAGTGTATCTTTCCTACAGCACTATCTGGAACTGGGATACTGGCCTGTAAAACAGTACCATTACTACCGTCTAAAAGTTCACACGATGTTCCAATATCTTCAAAACCCGACATTTCCCATGGCACAGAAATCCATTCTGTCGGTCCAAAATCATCTTGTTGTCTAGTTGGTTCAACTAATCTCCACATCAAATGGGTGTAGGTCATGTTGGTAGTATAAGGGAATGTAGAGTCGAGACAGAAATCAATTGGTATTTCACCTTTGGAAGGGACAGAAACTTCGTTAGGAGGTGCAAGCCACTGAGATGCAGTGGTATTCTCGATTCCGACAACTGCCCTATATCTTGGGTCGTCAGCAATTTCAATCATGTAGAATGGGACTCCTAAATTACGTACAGAAATTTGGGCGATATCTTCAGGATANTCATGGAAAGCAATTCCAATTTCCATTGTATAACAGTATGAACCATGTACTCCATAATGCCAATCACAAAAGTCACCAGTTGTAGGGTATAGATCCGAAGATTGCATTGGCGCATAAGCCGTCATATCGCCCATCAAATTACCATGATATTCTAGGAACTCTTGGTCGGGATTGTCACAATTTTGGCAATGACCCCATGGCCACAATACAAGCTCAGAGTATGAATGCCAGGTTAAAGTTGACTTGAACTCAGATGCGCCATCACCGTCATCATCATTCATTTCAGTCATATCTTGAATAAACTTAGTTTCAGGTTCACTATTTCCGCCCATCCAATCTTCGTCAACTAGGCCGTCTGAATCATCATCTTTTCCATCAACGTGATCTTCATTTAATCTGCCATCTTCATCTTGATCAACAGTATCTACAGGACCGTTGTAAACATCATTATTGGGTCCTGCTTCACCTGCATAACACATTCCGGGAATTAAAGGACCAGTCGCACCTAGAGGAGCACCCCATTCATACTGGTAATTACGATTTAGATCTACACCATCACAAGATGGATCCACTTGTTCATCTATATCAGGTAATGGAGTAACACCTGTTACAGTGTTATCTCGAAGATTCTTTCTCCAACCACTTCTGTAGCAAGTTTCCCAGGCAGATTCTCCACAATATTCTTCTCTGTCGTAACGATTTCCATCTACATTAAGCATAGGAATTAGATAAATTTCTCTTGTATTAACCATATCTGTAATGAATTGTTCAGAGAAGTCCTCATCTACTCCTAAATCTCCNGGACCGCACGGAATGCCATCCCCGTTACTGTCTTGATAACTGGAATTAAGGCTTAAACAGTCTCCATCATTATCTATTCCATCCCAATCATCTTCGTCAATTAGACCATCTCCGTCATTATCAACCCCTGCCATTCCATAATAATAAGCTACTATTTCTAAGAAAAACATAGGAACTTCGTAAGACATCCATTCTCTAGCATGATGATTGCCAACTAACATAACATCAGGAATTTCTTCATAATTGCCGCAATCGCCAACAAAATCATTGCAATCTCCTCCGGAGACCCCTTCTAATTCTTCACCGCCGCCTGTCATTTTTATCCAGGGGCTTGCATGACCGTAATACCATCCCTCGTAATTATCTGCACTCATTTCTTGCCCTCTGGCATTGACACCACCTAGAAGACCCTCATGATAACTCATGATCTCACTATTCTGATCAGCTAACTGTTGCATCCTATCTTTCATACTGAAGTAATCATGATATTCNCGAAATTGTAACCTATCATTACCTCCCCAAGGGAATATCTGGTTAGAATATTCTTCAGACCAAATATCTTCAGGCGCCATACCACTATCTAGCTCTTGAGCATCGACAGGAGAAATCAATGAGACTGGAGCTAAAACTGAAAGCATTAGAGGCATTAGAAGTGCTAATGCCGGAATTCTTCTTGGATTAGAAAGGAATTTTTGACTGGTTTCCATGTTCCTGCCCGCCATAGTATCAACCCTTCGAGTAGCGTTAAGGTCTTGAAAGCCTCGGATTTACGGTACGAAGTACCGGAGAGGGATTCATAAGTGGTAGTCCGAGCGGCCAATCATGGGAAGATTAGATGACTTCATGGATGGAAAGGTAGTTTTCGAAGGTTTTTCACAAGGAACAATGATAATTTTCTTGATAATTGTTTTACTCTCAATTGTTCTAGGTGTCCTTGCTAGAAGATTTGTTTTTCCGGCACTGATGAACCTTTTTTCTAAGACCGAAAGAATCGATGGAAAAACACTGTTCGCGCCACGCTCACTAGGGTGGATGGTTGGAACTTTATTTTTCACACAATGTATAGATTATGTTACTGAGAATTATAACCCTATTTGGAATCAAGATATTGTATCTAATCTAAATGAAATTGTATTTACAGGTTTCATAATTATGATGTTAATAGCAGCTTACAGATTAGTAGACTATCTTGATGCTTTTATTGTTGTAGAAGGTGACGATAATATTGCTTCTAGGCGTTCTTTAGCCAGTGTTGCTGAATCTGTTGGGAGAGTCGCAGTAGTTGTAATCGGTGCATTCGTGATTGCAGGATATGCAGGAGTTGATCTGAATGGATTAATTGCAGGTTTAGGTATTACTGGTTTAGCATTGGCGCTTGCTGCCAAAGATTCCGTATCAAATATATTTGGTGCAGTATCAATTCTTGTAGATCAACCATTCAATGTAGGTGATTGGATTATTGTAGATGGAGTGGAAGGAGAGGTAGTTAATATTGGACTCAGAACTACTTTGATNAGAACTTCTGCTGATACAATGATTACAGTTCCTAATTCAAATATGGTCAATTCACCAGTAGAAAATTTCAGTAAGAGAAGATTCAGAAGAATTCTTCCAAAATTTGAATTTGAAGAAGATAGCAATCCAGCGAAATTGAANCAATTCTGCGAAGTTTTGTTAAACAGAGTATCTGAAGATGCTAGGTCAATTAAGGAAGAGGATTCATGGGTTAGAGTTCAGTCATTTGGAACCGCCATGGTTGTAGTTGCTGGTAATTTCTACTGTGTTTCATCAGCTTCAACACAAAGAGAATTGAATGAAGATATATTGATGATGGCTAGAGAAACTGCTGAGGAATTAGAACTTATTTTCTTTGAACCAAGACTGAGAAACAATAAGTGAGGTGTGATTTTGACAACTCTTGTATTAATTAGACATGGACAATCACTTTGGAACGCTGAGAATAAATTCACAGGATGGACAGATATTGGACTTTCTGAAAAGGGAATTGAAGAAGCAGAAGAGGCAGGAAAAAAATTAGAGAATGTGCCATTTGATGTTGTTCACACTAGCGCATTGATTAGAGCGCAAAAAACAGCTGAGATCATAATTAAGAATAACAAAAAATCAAAAAAAATACCTGTTTACAAAGATAAAAGGTTGAATGAAAGACATTATGGTTCTTTACAGGGCCTAAATAAGAAAGAAACTGCCGAAAAATATGGAGCAGAACAGGTACATATCTGGAGACGATCTTTTGATGTCCCTCCTCCTGATGGTGAAAGTCTCAAGATGAATGCTGAAAGAACTATTCCTTACTTCAAAGAAAATATCATACAGGATTTGAAGAAGGGTAAGAATGTGTTAGTTTCAGCACATGGTAATTCGTTAAGATCAATTGTCATGTATATTGAAAATATCTCTAAAGAAGATGTTGTAAAATTAGAAATTGAAACTGGAGTTCCACGAACTTACGTTTTTGAAGAAGATAGCTTTACTAGAGTACTAGACTAAAGAAACTCTAAATTTCATTCCATATTCTTAGGATTGATAATTCGGGTTCAGGGGCTAATTTTCTATATGAATAATAAATAAATGCCGTGATTGGAGCAAAAATTAATGATAATGTTACGTCATCAGAATTACCAATCAAGTATTGATATATTCCATTTACAGTGAAAAAACCAGTCATGAAAGAAAATGCAGCATAAATTCTATGATTGTACATAGTTCTCTGGATACTTGGAACTTCTCTGAGCATCGCTACAGCAGGCTCGGGTTTACCTGACTGATGAGAAACTGCTTCAATAACATCGAGTAAACACTGCTCATATTCCCAAAAAAATACTCCACCACGAGGGGTGTAAAATGATTTTTCAGAAGACCAATTTTCTGGGGCAGTAGATCTCCATCCATCAATCATGGCTTTTCTTAACTCTTTGATTGAAAGTTTCGTATCACATGAATAGTATACTCGATTTAAGTCGTGAAGTAATGAAGAAAAATCTCTCATTGCTGGAAACTCACAATTAGGCTTTGCAATACTGTCGGCTAGACGTGGTCTTGGTAGATATATTCCATACTCTCCAGATTCGGAATCAATCATATCGGAAAATCTAACATCTCCGATATTGATAATACAGACTGTATCTTTTGTGTGTGGTGCCCGCCAAATTGTATTTGCGCGTAATAGGGCTTCAAGAGATTCGACTCTCTTATTCCATTTTTTAGCATCTCGAGGTGTTACTCTAGCCGTTGCTGCATTTTTGTGAAATCTACCTATCGCAGCNGCAGAATTGAAAATAATCTCCTTGGATTTTTCTANATCGTTGGAATTAATTGATGAATTAAGATTCAACTCAACTAAGGGAGTCCTATCTTCCCATTTTCTTAATGTAATCATATCATTTTTCATCCATATGAATCCACCAATTGGAACATCACACTTTTCTGAGGCCAAGCTAATTCTAGCTCTTAATCTACCATCGGTCCCCCATGGATAAAACTCTGCTAACCAAAAAGTATCATTATCTTTTAATTTTAGATTAATGCCCCTATCTGTATGAATTATTTCCTCTACAGAGGAATCATTTGAAGGTACTTCTCCCCATGATTCTAATTCAGAAATAATTTCTTTCCAATTTTCTGGATTAATTGGTTCCATCATTGTGGACTTCAAACCAATGCCAACAAAAACAAGTCTTTGGAATCCTTTAGGTACTTCATCAGTGGATTCNACCCTTGACATTGCCGCAGGTTTCCAAGCAATCGTATCCTCCGGCATACTAGTCACTCAGTATCTACGAGGGAGTTGTTTACTTCATGCAATCGGTCAGGGAATCTTTGATATGGTGTTGGTCAAGGCAGTATCATGGGAGAGGTATCGGACATACCACTGGCTGTCGATATGGATGGTACATTAATTCTAAGTGATATGAGTTATATCAGTATCAAAAAGGTGCTACTAAGAAAGCCATGGATGATTTTAGGAGTTCTTACAAAAGAATTTACCAATAGAAGAGCACAGTGGAAAAGAGATNTAGCAAAAAAGCTAGTTTTTGACCCGTCTAAACTTGAATATCATGAAGTCTTTCTTGATTGGTTAACCGGAGAACATGCACGTGGAAGGACCCTAATTTTGGCAACTGCTTCAGATAGAATTGTGGCCGAGCAAGTTGCGGCTCATGTAGGTCTATTCTCAGACGTAATGGCATCGGATGCAACGCATAATCTTCGAGGAAAAAAGAAAGCAGAAGCATTGATNGCTAGATANGGAAATATGAAATTTGGNTATGCTGGAAATAGTCATCACGATTTACCAGTATGGGAGCATTCAGGTCAAATAATCGTTGTTAATCCTGAAAATAATCTATTAGAAAAGGTAAATGATAGGGCAGATATTGTATTTGAATGAGGGAATATCAATCCAACTACTATTAGATACAGAATATATCCGCTATTACATGGGTCGTATACGGAGAGCCACTGGCAGACGTATTGATTCATTAGCAAAATGGCTTCTTAAATTTAGAATAATCTCTNTNCCAGCAAGATTCATTGCAAGTTCTAGTGTAGCTTGGAGCNTTGTGTCTAGAACTGATAGGATTAGAGCAAATAGATTGAAAGATAGGATAAAAAAAGGNANTATCCCAAATCATGTATCAATTATAATGGATGGAAATAGAAGATTTGCATGGAACTCAAAAATTGATACTAACATCGGTCATGAAAAAGGTAAAGAGAAACTGAAAGAAGTGATGGATTGGATACTAGATTTGGGANTACCTTATCTCTCCGTATATGCTCTCTCGACTGAAAATATTAATGAAAGAAGCGAAGAAGAACTCAATACATTATACGAATTATACTACAATGGATTAAATGAAATGGCATCAGACCCTAAAATTCATAATANNAAAGTCAAAGTTCAAGCCGTTGGAAGATTAGAAATGCTACCAGATAATGTTCGTGAAGCAATAAATAATGTTGAAGAAAAAACNGCTGATTACTCTGATTTTCTATTCACGGTATGTCTNGCATACGGAGGTAGNGAAGAAATTGTTGATGCTGTTCGTAANGTCTCTCAAGAGTATGCTACCGGCTCAATCAAGTTAGAAGAGATAAATACTGAAAANATTTCTAANAACTTATATTCTTCAGATTTACCTGATCCTGATTTAGTNATTAGGACCAGTGGAGAAGAGAGAATTTCAAACTTTCTACTTTGGCAAATCGCATACTCTGAATTACATTTTACAGATGTTCATTGGCCATCATTCAACAAAAAAGATCTCTATGAAGCAATAGAGTCATATCAGAACAGGAGGAGGAGATTTGGTGGCTAAAAGATGTGATGANTGTGGAAGAGATGATTANCAAAATCCATCTGTTACAGTAGATGCTGTTGCAACTAGAGAAGGCTCGAGTGGATTAGAATTATTGATGATTAAAAGAGGTAAAGATCCTATTGAATGGGAAGGAAAGTGGGCTTTTCCAGGAGGATTTGTCGATTATGGGGAAGATCCAGAAGACGCGGTTATCAGGGAGTTGTTAGAAGAAACTGGAGTTGTGGGAAAATATCCTTTATCACTAACAATATTGGGTAAACCTAACAGAGATCCTAGAAAACATTGTATTGGACTTTTTTACTTAGTTGAAGTAAAAGATGAATCGGAACCGGTAGGTGGAGATGATGCAATTGATGCTAAGTGGGTACCAATAAATGAACTAACAAAAGCAAATGTTGCTGGTGACCATTNAGAAGTAATTGAATTACTTCGTGAATAAACATATCAGCAAGAACACCCTGCGAACTTCATGACTCGCAAGATAAAGATTGACAATGGTGGGAAGGTTTGGGCGCCCTACAGTCCTGGAATTACTGTGAAAGATCATATCTGGTTAGCTGGACAGATTGGAATTGAAGGTGGAGAAGATATTGGTTCTCAAACCCTAGAGGCCTTGAAGAAAATTGATAATTTACTAGAGATTGCTAATAGTTCACGAGATGACTTAGTTATGGTAACAATCCTACTGACTGACATAGGTAATTACTCAGAAGTGAATGAAATTTATGGCAAATGGTTAGGTGACTCAATGCCNCCTGCCAGAGCCGCATATGAAGTTAGTAAATTGCCTGGAAACGCATTGATTGAGATAATATGTGAAGCATTTAGAGGCTCAGGGAATTAATGTTGAGGTGTTANAATGAGTGTTTTCAAGGCTTATGATATTCGTGGCCTTGCTGGTTCTCAATTAGATGGAAATTTTGCTGAAAGGTTGGGTAAATCACTTGCCGCTCATTTAGATGTAAAGACTATTGCAGTAGCTCGTGACATTAGAGAATCGGGGNCGGAGTTACATGATTCATTCCTGAAAGGTTTAACGTCATCAGGAGTAGATGTTTTGGATTTGGGTATCACAACAACAGGTGTTCTTTACAGAGCAACTGTAGACCTGCCTGTAGATGCTGGCGTGGTAATCACTGCTAGCCATAATCCTCCTGAATATAATGGATTTAAAATTTGTAATGGTCAACTACCAATGGCTGGAAAAGAATTACAAGATTTGAAGGAAACTTTTGATAAAAAAGAGTTTAGAGANGGTAACGGAATNGTNAANGATTGTTCAGATTTTGAAAAACTGTATNTNGAAACNATTGTTTCAAATGCAGGAAAACCAAAAAGAAAAATGAAAATTGCAATCGATTGTGGAAATGCAGTCCCTGGACCTCTAACTATCAGATTGATGGAGAAGTTAGGAGTCGAATTAATTCCAGTACACTGTAATTGGGATAATAAATTCCCAAATCATCCCCCCGATCCTACAAGGCCTGAAAATATGACTGATCTTTCCAAAGCTGTGATTGAGAACAACGCTGAATTTGGGATTGGAATGGATGGNGATGGAGATAGAATNGGAGTTGTAGATGAGAANGGTAATTTCATCCATCCTGACAGATTAATGTCTATTTTTGTTAAAGACATATTAGGTGAAAGAGAAGGAGGAACTGAATCAGAAAGAACTATTTTCTTTGATGTAAAGTGTAGCATGGCATTAGAAGANGTNATTTATTCNTCAGGNGGAATNCCAAAAATGGTAAGAACTGGNCACTCATTCATGAAAAAAGANCTAAGAGAAAACNCCGATTCTCCTCTCGCAGGCGAAATGTCTGGGCATTTCTTCTTGAATGATNGNTGGCCAGGATTTGATGATTCTTTATACAATACTGCNAGGCTCTTGGAAATAATTGCCAGAGAACCATCTCCNAGTGATGGAGGGCCTTCATTCTCAGATTGGTTTACGGATTTACCAAATTATGCATCAACTGGTGAAGCGAAAGTGCCACTACNTCTTGATCGTGAAAAAACAATGAAATCTGTAAAACAANTATTTTCGGATATGAAATNTTCAACAGTTGANGGAATNAGAGTAAGATACTCCGACGGATGGTTNCTATGCAGACCNAGTAATACNGAACCAATCTTGGTAATGAGAGCTGAAGCAAAAGANATCGAGGGATTANCTAAAATAAAAAAAGATGTTGAAAAAAGGCTTGGTTCACTNATAGATNTNCAAAAATTCCATCAAGCCTAGGATACAACNTGNAATCTTTTCATAACTTCGAGAATTANCATATAGCCGATAACTGTAGCACATAGTCCACCACCTAGAGCAGGATAAAAATTCCACCCCCTATGTAGTAACTCTGGCATAACAATGAACAATAATAATGAAGGTATAATCAGCCAAACTATCTCTTTTGAAAACTTTATGATTTCAGAGTCAGATAGCCCGTCATAGTTCATCCACATCATTGCGAGTATACTCACTGTAGGAATTGAGGCTAGAAGAGCCGCCAGTAAAGTGTCTCGCTGACTTATCTGTGCAACTGCAAAAATGATTATTGCAGTTATTAAAATCTTAATTATATCAAATAAGGTTAACATATATCATTCTATTCCAGGCCACTGTTAGCCATGAATAAAGGTATACATACGATTATTCCACAAATTGCTACACAAAATATTCCACATACTCCTTGGAAGGCCGCATCTATACCAGCCTCTCCTGTGCCCACATAATCCGATGTTAAAGCGGAGTTTACAATACTAATAATCCAGCCCGCAAAAATAGCACCCAGTGTTATCCATATACCCTGTTTTTTGTATTGAAAGATTTTGAAACCTCCAAAGGCCCCAATAACTGCAGGAACTAGAGTAAGTAAAATCACACCTAGAAGTAGAAGTGGCGGTAATGTATCCATTTGTCCTGTTTCATCAATATCAGAAATTAATTCTAAACTTAAAAAACTTACAATTGCTAACAATGGAGTAATAATGTAATATATCATCACTAATATTCCAATTACTTGTGGGGCT
>NZDA01000014.1 GCA_002686525.1 Methanobacteriota archaeon
GTTTTAGATAAATGGTTCAAGATGCATAATCTTGTTGATTATGGTACTGCTATAATTGTAGATGAAGAATCAGTTTTGATTAGAGTGATTTATACTCCTATAATGAAGTTTTCTTATTTCCTATACAGAAAATCCTACATTGATATGCAAGATGACTTAACAGATTTCCTGATAATCAATTTGGATAGTCTGTTAGGTGATAGAGAACTAGTTGTTAGTGCACGAAATGAAAAGGCTAGCCTTTCAGATAGAGCGGTGGCTGGAAGAGTTGAGCTTGGCTCAAGTCAAGATGATTTAGTAGGTGAAGCCATGGTTGCAAAGCAAGCAGGTTTAACTGGTGTGTTGCTACAAAATCCATTTATGGGGGATATTTTATCTTCGGTTGAATATGTGGCTCATTCAAATAGATCAAGAATAGATAAGTATGGATTTTGGGGATTGATTGTATTTGTTTGGATTCCATTTATGGCTAGCGGTGTATTAGTGGGTGCTATGCTTGGACTTGTAGCCAGAATGCGTTTTAGGAGGGTTCTGTTAGCCTGTTTGATCGGTGGTTCAGCAGCATCAGTAACATGGGCTTACACTGCACGTGGAATAATTGAATTTATGGAGAAATATCATGCTCAGACTTTTATCCCGTTCCTAATCCTACTTGCTTTTGTATTTACATTCCTCCATCTCAGGAGAAATAAAAGAAGAAGAAGAGAAGAATTATTTAGGGAATCAATGGCATTCTTTGCTACATCAAGTAATTCTAATGCCTAGATTAAACTAATGAGGTGAACACCGTGAATAAATTATTGAAAATGGAAAACTTAGAACGACATTACGAGACTCCTGCTGGCGTTGTCAAGGCGCTTGATGGTGTTAGTATCGAAATCTATGAAGGTGAACGAGTCATTCTCCTTGGTCCTTCAGGTTCTGGAAAAACCACATTATTGAATTGTCTTTCAGCTCTGGATAGTCCAACTGGTGGGACATATAAATTCCTTGATAATGACGTTCCAAGAGATAATTCTGAAATGATGACCTCATTTAGAAGGGATAATATTGGATATGTGTTCCAATTTTTCAATTTACTTCAGGATCTCACAGTTCTTGAGAATATACTCTTGATTCAAGAATTAGCAGGAAACAAAGATCCTTCTAGGGCCAAAGAATTACTCAGACTTGTAGGTCTTGAGGATGAGATCAATCGTTTCCCCGGAGAAATTAGTGGAGGTCAGCAACAGCGTGTTGCTATTGCCCGCAGTATTGCAAAGCGCCCCACTCTATTATTAGGTGACGAATTAACAGGGAATCTCGATACAGAAACCTCTAACAAAGTCATGCTAGCATTGGTCGAAGCATGTAAAAAAGAAAAAATAACTTCTGTTTTTGTTACTCATGATGAAGGATTAGTGAAATATGCTACCAGAGTGATTAGGATTGATAGCGGTAAGATAATTTCAGATGAAAATATTGTTGAAGATTTATAGTGTGAGGTTTCATAATGTCAAATCTGTTAAATAAAAGGCTATTTCGCAGTCTTTCAAGAACTAAGATAAGACTTTTAGCTGTTGTTCTTATGATTTTCATTGGAGTGTTTTCAGGGATTACATTTGGTGGATATGCGCATAATTTAGGCGGAATGTACGATTCAATTCAGGCCGATGATGATAATGGTGCCAATCTGGCAGATGTATGGATTGATAATCGTAGTACAAAATGGACTGATAATCAGGTTCAAACATTCTGTAATAATCTTGAAATGAATTGGAACTCAANTTCTTNAGATATAGAGTTAGATTCTTGTGAAGGAAGAACTGTAGCACAAGGCGCTATGTTCCATGTAGATGAAGATGGTGAACGAATAATCAACTCACTGTGGCACGGTATTCCACAAGATGCTAATGCCGATCGAGTTTGGATGCCAGAAGGTCATTCAGAAGGNCGTATAGCAATNTCNCCTGACGAAATAGTCATTGACTCTCATGTAACAGATGCATTAGGNCTCAGTATAGGAGATAATATCTCTATNAGTGCCGGAAATAATACTGCTAATTTTTCTCTTGTAGGTATCGGCTACCATCCTTTGCATGTTCTTATGNCTCCTGAAGGTAGNCTTTTCCCTCCTGAACCNGGAGAATATGTTGTCGGATATCTCTCTGATNNAGGGATGGCCCGTCTAACAGGTGATGAAATAGGTACTAGTAATATCATAATGATTGATGTAGAAGGTACTCCTTCATTTGACTTGCCTGACACTGNNAAATATGAAGGTGAAGAAATTGATGAAATTAAAAANCTAATAGATATTTCTTTAGAGGCGGCAGAAATTGACGGAAGAGTACGAGATAGAGGGCAAAATGAAAACGTTGAATTTATGAGACAGGACTTGAAAGGTGCTGAAGAAACAACACTTCCATTCACAATNATGATTGCTTGCATAGCCGCAATTACTATTTCTCTAAGTCTTCAGAGATTAATTCAAAGTCAAGCTAAGGAGATTGCAGTGCTACGTACATTAGGTGTACAACGTTCATCATTAATGACNGGCTACTTACTTGCTCCTATGGCAATTGGAGGTATCGGATGNNTAATCGGAGCATTAGCCGGTCCTTGGGGAATGGATTGGATGTTAGATTTCTATCAAGGAATNGTTGGGATGCCTATTGTAGAACGTGANATTCCTTTTTCATTGTATTTCTTAATAATTGGTTTAACAATGATCGTAGTTTTCTTATCCGGTGCTTTCCCAGCATGGAAGGCAAGTAGACTCGAACCCTTACAAGTATTAAGTGGNCAGAATCAAATGCGTATCGGTTCAGAAAACCTTAGGAAACTAACTTCTTGGATGCCTACTAAAATTGGGCTCTCAATACGTTCTAGTGTTCGCAAACCAATACGTTTGAGTATGACTTTTATTGCTGTTGGAATTTCTTTGATGCTTTTCGGTTCGGTACAAATGATGTCTGTTGGTCTCCAAGACACGTTCGTGGGNGGACTCGAAANTGAACAAACATGGGANGCTCAGGTATACATNATGCCCGATTCTGAAAATCCGGTAGTAGAGTGGGCAGAGAATTATTCAGNNTCTTATGANATGATTATTGAAACNCCATTGGGTTCAGTATCAGATTCTAATGANGTTGAAAGAATGTTTACTTTAGTAGGTCTTGATTCGTTTACTCAAGGAATGCGTTCAGTTCCAATAATNGATGGTAAGTTCCCGAATGCAGATTCCGCAGTTCCTCAAGTAATGATGGATGAGGGTAGTATGATTTTTCTCAATTGGAATGTTGGTGATATACGTAATGTAAGTATTAATGGAGTACAAATAGATGTTGAGATTGTAGCAGTATCAAATGCAGAGTTAGCTCGAACAATGTATTTCCTGCGAAGTGACTTAAGCGATATTATTGGAATCAATGCAACATCTATCTACTTACAACTTCCTAATGGTGTTACAGTTGACTCTAATTTAGGAGAAGTTTCAGTTGGTATAGTTGAACGCCAGACAATGCTTGACGGAATAAATGACTTACTAGAACAACAGAGTAANGNCTTCGATAGCATGTTATTTCTGGGCCTTCTATTCACTTTAGTTGTAATGTTCAATACCATGATTATGAATATCGCNGAAAGAGACTTTGAACTTGCGACTCTCAGAGTATTGGGAGCATCAACATGGAGTATAGGTACAATGTTATTGTTCGAGAGTATTCTAATTGGCTTTATTGGAGGAATTGTTGGTATTATATTTGCATTTGGAGGCGCGGTGGCACTAGCATCCGCGTTTTCTTCATGGCAAATATTCCTGCCTGTGAGTGTTGATCCGGGGGTTGCTCTCCAAATTATGGGTATTGTGCTACTAATTGCAATTAGCATGGTGCCATTTGGAATTTGGAGAATTAAAAGAATGGATTTAGTTGAGAAGGTTAAGGATTTATCCCAGTGAGGTTTTTTGAATGCGTATTGTAACTTGGAATCTTAATGGAATTAGAGCTGCCAGTAGAAAAGGATTGAATGATTTTATTGATAAAATTGATAGTGATATTTGGCTATTTCAAGAAGTTCGTGCTTTACCTGAACAGATGCCTAAAGATTGGGCACCTCATGGAGGTCATGAGGCAATTTGGCATCCCGCGCAGAAAAAAGGATATTCAGGTGTATCTACTTGGTCGAGAGTTGGAATATCTGAAGAAGGGCGTGGGATATCTACCATTGTAGATATAGATGACTCTGAAGGAAGAGTTTTGTATACTAAACACGGTTCTCTTCACTGCATTAATATCTATCTCCCAAATGGTTCTTCAAACGAAGAGAGGCAGAGATTCAAAGATCAATGGCTTGAAGATCTGTTAATATGGTCTAAAAAATTTATAGATATTGATGAACCAGTATTAATCTGTGGCGACTTGAACATTGCTCACACTGAAAATGATATTTGGAATCCTACTGGAAATCGTAATACATCTGGTTTTTTATTACATGAAAGAGAATGGTTCACACGTTTCCTTTCAATAGGATTGTATGATCTATTAAGGATAGACTCTGGTGACATAAAAGGACCATATTCCTGGTGGTCAAACAGAGGTCAGGCTAGAGCATTAAATAGAGGGTGGAGAATAGATTATGCTCTTGCGAATGAAGCTGCGTTCAGGATTTTTAAGTCTGCTAAGATATTGAGAGAAGGAGGGCTAACAGTGTCTGATCACGCGCCTTTAATCATTGATTTAGAACTATAAATAGTATTTTTTGACTATTTTTGTCTCTTTTTACTATACGATACCTTTCAAGAGTAAGACCGCGGGCGCTAATCATGGGAGATGGACTTGTAGATCGTCTTACCAAGATTTTACCCAATGGACGAGGCGTTTGGATACCTATGGATCATGGCATCTCTGCATATCCTGAAAAAGGGTTGGAAAGAATGGATGAAGTCGTTTCTTCTTGTATTTCAGGTGGCGCTGACGCAATAATTCTACAGAAAGGTGCATTGAGTTATTATGTTGAGGAAACAGGGTGGAGTAATTTCATTTGTCATGTTTCAGTTTCGACGGTGAATGCTGGTGAAAAGGACCAATACAAAGTTAGAGTTGCCAAAGCAGATGAATGTCTTATTCGTGGAGCTAACGCAGTTTCAGCGCAAATTAATCTTGGAGATTATTTTGAATCCGAAATGATCAAAGAAATGGGTGATTTAACAGGCGAAGCATTAGCATTAGGAATGCCTACTCTTGGAATGATTTATCCTCGAGGACCATATCTAAAAATTTCAGAAGGAGATATTACTAATGGAGTTGCTCATGCTGCAAGAGTAGCTTGGGAACTAGGGTGCGATGTTGTCAAAGTTCCATGGACTGGAGATGTTGAATCATTCAAGTTAGTTTGTCAAGCAGTACCAATTCCAGTTCTTATTTCGGGTGGACCTAGAGGTATATCATTTACAGAATTACTTCATATTGTGGAATTATCAATTTCTGCCGGTGGTTCTGGGGTCTGTATAGGAAGGCAAGTCTTTGGTTCTAATAATCCCGAATCCTGTGTTAAGGCATTAAGAGCGGTAGTCCATGAAAATTCTACCTCAGTTGAGGCTTCAAAATTACTTTAGAGGTGATAATATAGAGCTTTGGCAAGATTCTTACTCGGAATCTCCTAACAAATTATGTTCGCGAGTCTGGCGGGGAAAAGCCCCGGATGTTGCTGAAGTTAATCTCGATGATGCTAGTTCTCAGGAAGAAGCAATATCTTTGATTGGGATGATACCTTGGATACTTGTTAGATGTTCTGATTGGAAAATGATACCTTTAGAAAATCTTGTTTCAGTCTCCCGAGGTAGTGGTACAAAAATATCTGTTGCTATTGATAAAATTGTAGATCTAAATGGAGCAGCTTTTGCCCTTGAACATGGAGTTGACGCATTACTATTACCTGCAAATGACAGTGATTTATGGGACGCAGCAGTACAAATCGTTTCCAGTAAAATTTCAACCAGTGAATATTCTGTACCTTCTATCAAAATGGAGAAAGCCCGCATATATTCAATCGAATCTGGAGGGGTAGGTGAAAGAGTTTGTATTGACTTAATCGAAAGACTTGGAATTGGTGAAGGCATGGTCATAGGTTCTAATTCATCACTACTAGCTTTAGTTCATGGTGAAACAATAGAATCTAAGTTTGTACCCTCACGACCTTTCAGAGTAAATGGNGGGCCAGTACACTCTTACATTTTGATGTTTGATGATTCTACAAAATATCTTTCTGAGTTATNAGCCGGAGATGAAGTTGCTGTAATTTCATCNAATGGNGAGAAAAGAAAATGTANAGTAGGCAGNTTAAAAATCGAAAGGAGNCCATTTTTAATTATTAGATTTAAAACAAATAATAATGAAGAAGGTCAAATAATTTTACAACAGGCAGAAACTGTGAGGTTACTTGATAAAACGGGTAATGCTATTTCAGTTACAGATTTAAAAATAAATGATGAAATAATCATTAGATGTGATAATCAAATGAGGCATATAGGTAATTCACTTGAAGGAGAGATGAATGAAAGATGAAAGTTCTAGCCGAAGCCAATGCTAATGCAGCCATTTCCATATTACATGCTTTAGGATTGGGAAAAGGTTGCTCGATAGGCATCAATCTCAAAACAACAGTAAGATTAGTTTCGGAGCCGCAGAAAGTAGAAGGTGATTTTCATAATTTATTACAAACAATTGAGGATATATGGGGTGAAAATGGGTATCCACTACCAGAAAAATTTGGTTGGCAGATTTTTTCCGAAATTCCAATTGGNCAAGGTTTGAAATCAAGTTCAGCAATATCTTGTGCTGCAATNAAAGCACTCAATCTAGCAACTTGGGCCGGATTAACAGATTCACAAATTGTTGATATCGCTGTTTCCTCGCAAATTAGATGCGGTTGTTCAGTAACTGGAAGTATGGACGATACTTGGGCTTCAATTTCTAGAGGTTGGAAATTAGTTGATCCAAATAAGTCAGCTCAAGAATCAATTATCTTAGAAGGAACCATTGAAGATGAAGTTTCTATATTTCTAATATTGAGAGGTAAGAGAGATAAAAAAATCTTATCAAATGAGTTTAATCTTCAGTCAAGATATTTTGAGCGTGCCTATGATTCACTAGTTGATGGCTCGATATTTCAGGCAATCTCGAATAATGGTATGGCTGTTGCAGTTGCCACAGGTGACGACGAAGCTATTCGTATCTCTAATAAATTAATTTCTAATGGGGCAATTGCAGCTGGAATTACTGGTTCTGGTCCAGCAATTTCTGTTGTGTGCTTTATCCAAGATTCAGATAAAATTAGAGAAATTCTTCTTGAAATGAATTTTGATATTATTGAAACCAATTTTATAGAAAATGATGTGTTGGAGTTGACTAAATGAGCATGAGAATTGGTGATCGACTTCGCGTAACTCTCTTCGGTGAGAGTCATGGTAAATGTGTGGGTGCATTACTAGAGGGTCTTCCATCAGGTACTGAAATTAATCCTGATGTTCTTTTAGATTTCATCAATAGAAGAAAACCAGGCCGTAGAGGATTATCTACAAGGGCGGAAATAGATGCATGTGAAATTATGTCTGGCGTTCATGAAGGATTAGCAACTGGATGGCCTATTCTTTTGATTACATACAATTCTGATGTTCGTTCTAAAGATTATTCTTTCTTACCAGATCATCCTCGTCCAGGTCATGCTGATATGGTTGAACATATTCGTTCCGAAGGTGCTAGTGATTTACGAGGAGGTGGCTCGCAATCTGCAAGGCTCACATTTGGGTTAGTGGCTGCTGGAAGCCAAGCTAGAAGTTTATTGGATTCTGTCGGTTGGTCATGTACCGCACATTTATCCAGTGTGGGAAATATTTCATCTAAACCGTTATTTGAATTAGATAGAAAATCCCCGCTGAAGGATGGAACAGATATGTCGAGATTGAATTGTAGGGATCCTGATTCAGTAATTGAGATGTCTAATTTATTAGAAGAAGTAAGAAAAGATCTTGATTCAATCGGTTCAACTGTAGAGCTATTAATTGAAGGACTTCCTATAGGAGTTGGCGAACCTTGGTTTGACGGAATTGAACCAGCATTAGCTAGAGGTTTGATGGCAATTCCTGGTGCTAGAGCTATAGAATTTTCACATGGTTTTGAGATATCAAAAATGCGTGGTTCAGAAAATAATGATCCTTGGTCTATAGAAAATGGCAGTCCAATTCTCGAGGGTTCAGATTCCGGTAATGCTGATGGAGCATTAGGCGGTCGTTCAACCAGTGCAGCAATCAGAGTAGTAGTTCATTT
Source organism: Methanobacteriota archaeon (assembly GCA_002686525.1). Classification (GTDB taxonomy): domain Archaea; phylum Thermoplasmatota; class Poseidoniia; order Poseidoniales; family Thalassarchaeaceae; genus MGIIb-O2. Next base: position 8,307 of record NZDA01000014.1, read on the forward strand.
TAAGCCGCCCAGTAGTTTAGCTAGAGAACAATCCACTTTACATTTACCAAGTGGTGAAAAAAAACCACTCAAAGTACATGGTAGACATGATCCTGTCTTGGGGCCTAGGGCAGTTCCTGTTGTCGAAGCCGTTGCAATTTTGGTAATTTCTGACTTAGGACTAATTGGTGGTTATCTAGAATAATCATTTACCTGTATTTTCTCTCATTTGGGCTAATCTGACCGGCAGGTTCACAGCGAACGCAGATGCAACAACCATGAAGACGACAGCTGTACCCAGTGCAACACCGTAAACGGAAGTTAACTCCACACTTTCAGCCAGTCTTGTTGCCGCAGATTCACTACCAAGTAGGCCTACGATTGTTGGAATAATCAGATTAATCATTAACGTCACCAGCGCAACTAGACCTGCAACTAATGGTGTGATCATCAATGATCTGTAATATTGTCTTGTAATTTTTTTGACATTCATGACATAAACTTCGCCNGTTCTAATTGACTTATCAAGCATGGAAAATCTGATTATCCCACTTGTCAATTCAATATACATAACTAGGAAAAGAGCNTATGAAATCAGTAAGAGTTTCTGAGCNATTTCTCCATCAGGAAGNAAATCAATACCAAATTCAACTTTACTTCCAGCAAATCTTATTGTTACTAGGATTAATATCACATAAGAAATTAACAATGCCCTTTGTTCTCTTTGGAAAATTCCATACATCCCACCAATAAAACCAATAGCAATCAAGGCAAGATGAATCAGAGCACCAATTTCAGGTTGGTTTATTGCATTACTTAACCAGAACCAAGCAGTACCTGAGACAGGTGTAACTGTGAATGTAACAATTGATAGAAGAGTTAGTGTTATTGCTGCAGACATCTGTAGTGAACTAACTACTCTATCTGGTGGNAGGAATTTAGTCTTTGTAACTATGGGTCCACCGAAAAATGATTCAATTACTGACGGAACGTGTACTTCTGGAATAGCATCTTTTGGTATTTCTGTACTACCTTTTAACCTTCCAGCAGCCTTTTTCCTGCTAGGTGCAGATGATCTAATCGTCTTACCATCATATAAGTGAGCAGTATCAGACTTTCCTTCTGCCATAAAATCACCTAGAAACCTCTCGCTCCTGAAAGAGCTGTATTCAATAACATATCAGGCTCCCAATCCATTACATTGGCTCCCAATCCTCTTAGTTCGCTCATTAGAATATCTCTTTCTGTTTTGAGCAATTCATAACCAGTNCTATCTAATCTTCTTGCATCAAACTCAAACTCTAAACTGCTAGGAGAGAGAATAGTCACATCAAAGTTCCTAGATCTNAAATCTCTGACTGCATCAATTATCGTNGGGTCATCTTCTAATGGACTCAACAAAATTATCGGACTTCCTCTGTTTATATGAGGTAAAATTCTGTTTGTAACTACCTTCANTGGAGTATTGCCTTTNGCCATCGCTCCTGCTAGTTTAGTTAAAATGACATACAGTTGTTTCTTACCCGTATCTCTGTCAACAGAAACAATTTCGTCTCCATAGACTACAACACCTACTGAATCTCTTCTTGATAAGAAGTATTGAGATAGACTCGCNGCTGCTCTAGTGCTGTAAACAAGTGAATTCCTACTNACAGGNCCTGTCTCTGCTACGGCTCTGCTATCAACTAACAATATTATATCACTAACAGCATCTCTCTCGAATTCNTTAACCATCAATTTTCCTCCAGATCTGGCTGTAGCTTTCCAGTTTACTTTCTTCATAGAGTCNCCTGCAACATATTCTCTTAGATTATAGAAGTTTGATCCTTCACCTGGATTTCTAATATTTACTGCTCCAGTGAATATCTTTGGNACCCTACTCTTGATNAATGCGTCTTTGATATCTTCCATTTTTGGAAATACTAAGAAGTCATCATAAAGATGAATTTCTCTCTCATTATGAAACAATCCAAATGTATCCTGAATTCGGATACATACNGGNCCTATTGTGTAAAATCCTCTTAAAGGTGCTTCAATAGTGTAAGAAATTTCAGTTTCTCTTTGTGGACCTAATTCCATTAGAACATAGTTAGCACCTTTCTTTATTCTCATCACTTCTGGTACTCGATCTCTAACTTCCAGAACTTTGGAGAGATTTGATTTGTTCTGGATTCTTATAGATACATCGATTTCCCCATCTTCAAAAACGCGCGCAGAAGATAGTTTTCTCAAGGCGACAAGATTCTGTAACGCTATTCCTCCNGAGGAATTATCGTCATCNAATCTTCTACCNGATGATGAAACATCTGCATTCGTNGTTCTGAANGCAGCCCAAGTAAGGAATGATAGTAGTACTACTGCCACAGTAACTAGTTGTTGATTTCTTAATACCAAGCCAAGAAGGTATAGAGCAATCGCTAGCGAAGCAAACATCGCTGACTTTCTACTCCATGCCATAAGCAAAACCTCCTATCTGTTAATATCTCAATCAAACAGTTGGTACTGGAACCTGTCTAAGTATATCTGAGATTACCTGATCAGTTTCTAGACCCTTAATTTGATGTTCAGGTTTCAAGATTAATCTGTGAGAAACAGCNAGAGTTGCTACAGCCTTTACNTCATCAGGAGTGACGAAGTCACGTCCTCTCATAGCAGCAGCAGCACGACTTGTTTTCAATAATGCTTGNGAACCTCTAGGTGATGATCCAACTAGTACTCGTGGATCTTCTCTTGTTCTCGACACAATTTCTACCATATACATTCTTACAGCTGGGTCTACATATACGTCTTCAATAGCCTGTTGCATTGCAACTACTCTTGCAGGATCAGTAATGACATCGACTTCTACGGCGTCTTTCTTTCTNTCAATACGCCTTCTCAAAATCTCATCTTCATCTGCTCTGTCAGGGTAACCTACAGACATCTTGAACATGAAACGATCTAATTGAGCTTCAGGTAATGGATAAGTTCCCTCTTGTTCAACTGGGTTTTGTGTTGCCATTGTAAGGAANGGAGCTGGTAACTTGTGAGTTACTACACCGATTGTAACTTGCTTTTCCTGCATAGCTTCAAGCAAAGCAGCCTGTGTTTTAGGAGGTGCTCTGTTAATCTCGTCGGATAGTAGTAGATTACAGAAGATAGGTCCNGGTTTGAAACTAAATTCTCCTTTCTTAGCATCATAGATATTTGTACCTGTGATATCTGCTGGTAGCAAATCTGGCGTAAACTGAACACGCTTGAAATCACATCCAAGCGCATCAGCGAATGTGTTGGTCATCAGGGTTTTTGCNAGTCCTGGATAATCTTCGAACAGAAGATTACCATTTGACAAAATATTTACCATAACATTGTCAATTACGTGGCTCTTTCCGATAATTACTTTCTGAACCTCTAGACTAATCGCTTCTGCGATTGCTCCTACAGCTTCCAGTTTTTCACTCATCTTTTTCGANCCACGAACGCTTTCGGCTTTCTTTGCATAACCTTGACTGACCGCGTCTGCTTGCGGTGCTGCTGGTTTTTCTGCTGGTGGTGTTGCATTCATTTTATTCTCTCCAATTTCTAATTTGTCTTACCCCATTTTCTTATTGCTACCATTAGTTGCCTCAGTTCTTGGGGTGAGTATGTACGTGTTTGGCTGTAGGCTAGTTCAACCAGCCTAGGGTCGCCTATCATTGCTTGGACTTCTGCAGGGGGTTTTGAAGCCATTTGGTCTCTAGTCAGGTCATGATGTACTCTGACTTTTGTAAATAGTGANTGTTTAACCCTAAGTCTGTAAGTGCTNGGGTCTAATTTTTTCGGTCTCTGNTTGAATCTTGTCAAATCGAAAACATGTCTCCAATTTTCTTTTTCAGGTATAACCATCATTGAAACAAGAAGCAATAGTCCCACATTTAGAACAACTAACCATTTCAGGAATGTATTTGACGTCANNAGAACAACTGTAGACATNCCTGCTACGAANGGAGCAGAGATAGTTCCNGTAGCATGCCTACTTTCNTCGAAAACGATTCTGAAGTTTGAATTATCTTGTCTAATTTGACTTGATAGTTGAGTATTATCAAATTCCATCATTGAGTGTACTAGCATTTGGAAGTAGACACTATTTCCATTCCAATCATTGTTGTCGTTAATTTCATTCATCCAGCATTTTGATTCAACTATTCCTTCACAAGAGCTTCTCATACCATGTAATGCAGCAGTATCAAAGTCCCATAATTTATTTGAGAACGCTTCATCATCTGAAACAAATACAATACTNCCAGTGACATCAATTTCTTCTAAATCACTGAAACCACCTTTGCCCGTAACCTTGTCAAATACAGGAATTCCTGGGTAATCAATCCTTACCATCAAAGCTAAATCGCCAGGAGCNGGGTTCCTCACATCGCTAGCATCCCCCTCTCCAATAATATCAATAAATGCCGACGAAGAAGCGGTTGCCAAGACATTTACTTCTCTCTGAGTATCAGGATTATTTTGAGGTAAATCTTCAGCAGTAGGTTCAAATCTTATTCCAGTTGGGGATCTAAACATTACAGGAATTCTGCATGATTTTGGATCATTATTAGAAATTTGAAACTCTGAACAACCTTTTCTAGCAGCTCCNGCTTCCATCTCGTTAACATCNTTTTCAACCGATGCCACACTCCAGACATTNCNCCATACTGGTTCTTTNACGGTATCATCCTGATTATATTCCAGCCAATGTTGATTTTGATCTAATAATGGTTTATCGAAATACGAAACTCCGAATTTTGATGCTAATCTATTTGCATTTGTATTATCTGCTGCAACTATTACTTTACCACCTTTTTCAGTTACGAAATCATAAATTGCATCTGCTGCAGTTTCATCTATTGGCTTCTCTGGCGAAACTATGACCAACATTGTTCTATGAGGGTCTTTCCAATCATTAACTAACATAGGTGTAGACATTGTATTAGCAGTGAAATACCCTAAATCGTTACTATCATCGGCACAACCATCCAAATCGTCACCGAGGTCGCACCTCATCTCNCTCAATTGAGCTAAACTGCTTGATTCATACGCCGANTAAGAGGTTTCTTTTCCAATGACCATTAGCATCGGCGCTAGAAGAAGTAATACTACTGTAATTGCAATAGATCCAATTACTATAGTATTGAAATCAAATCTATCTTCATTTCCTTCTGCCAAAATAATCAATTCCTTTTTTTTGAAGTAGAACATAGCCAAGGCTTACAACTGTTCAAGCGACCAATGAATCACAGTTATATGTTGCTGCCATTAGTTCAGGTATATTGCTNTAATNTTACTATCTTAGTTTCGATTTAACACCTGCTTAGTAATGCNTTTTTACATTATTTTTTAACATTTTCTTCTATTATTGCNAACATAGAACAGTGCTAAACAGGTTGATGAAAGAATTATACTTATTCCTGGCGATGGGAGATTGGTATCTACTACTTCTGTTACGCTCCCCTCATCATCAGAATTTTGATCATCTTCTGTAGGTTTTGAGAGAGGAGGTTCTACTGTGATTGAAGTTTCATCTTCAGAAATTTTCGAGGAACCTGCATTCATTGCACCATTTGAGTGGACTGAAATTTCTAATTTACAGTTCTTCCTTGGATGACTCTGTGAAGCAGTGATTTTCAGATCTGCNTTGGCAGAATTGTCTTTCTCTAAATCTGTCACTAGTAATTTATCNAATCCATTATCTAGGGTCATCAATGGGCAATTATCNGATAAATCAATTTCACCGACTTTATCCTTAATATTTCCTTTATTAGTTACTGAAACTCTAAGGATCATATCGGTACCTGCATTCATTGGTCCAACAGGGTCGTCAATATCAACTAATATTGAATAAATTGTAGGAATTTTTAGGTCGGCCATCGCTTCTTGGTTTTCAGGAATCAACACTTGAACACCTGCTCTGGTAACCAAGCTTGCGGTAATTTTCATTTCTTCAACTGAATTAGCGGCGAAATCAAAAACATCAATGTTTTCTATGGTCAAAGTAAAAGTTTCATTTTCTCCTGCCTGTATTTTCTCAGATTCAGGACCATCACCTTCTCCATCAAACGGTATTTCATAAACAAAGCTAACTTCGATTTCAAACATCTGTGTATTGTGNACATAGAATTCGATTACTCTTTCTCCGTCTTCATTGATTAGAAATGGATTACTATCNTCATCTGCGATATACTTGATTCCTAATTCCCAATTNCCTAATTCAGGCTGTTCTTGTGCTGAACTTATNGCACTAAAGTTTGCCATTATAAACAAACCAACAGCGACACAGACAAGTTTGTTCATATTAATCACTCAATAATTCCTTACAGGCTCTCTTTGTTAATACCTTCACCATTTTTCTTCNATATGAGGGGGTAAACCAAGTATTTTGAACCGGTTTGACTGCTTTCCTTATTCNCTCTGAGAGTTGATTTATACTTTCCTTTCCATTCCAATTTTTTACTAATTCCATAGCTAAATCTTCATGGTATCCTGGAATTGANTCCAGGCCGGTTGTNGCTATTCTCAATTTTATCAATTCGCCATTATCTTTTTTCCAAAGAGCNGCNACTCCAGCTTCGGGGAAATCCCANGATTCTCTTTGACGTAATTTTTGATAATCNCCAGACCANTCGGATATTTCTTTGGGTATTGTAATATGTGTTAATAATTCACCNGGTAGTAATTTATTNNTTTTCATTCCATCTAGTTCAAAAAATTCATTGAGATTCATTTCACGTTTTCCTGAGGTTGAAATCAAATGTACTTTGGCGCCCATGCACATCAGTACCGGTGCTAGGTCTGCTTGATAAGTTGCCACACAAAGAGTATTTTGATTAGGTATAACTCTACAATCTGCTCCTGTCCCACAATCACATTTATGGCACCAATCAATGGTTTCCCTCCAATCTTCAGTTTGATTATACCAGTAGCATCTTGTATCTAGGCAAATATTTCCTCCTACAGTCCCAGATCTTCTAATCATTATGCTCGCTATAGTACTAGCCGATTTGACCAGAACCGGATGAGTCAAATCTGAGTCAATTAAATCTTGTAATCTAACCATTGCTCCAATACTGGTTTCTGAGAGTTCAGTTAATTGTGATATATTAGCTAAAGAAATAACATTCTTTTTTGGATTAAGATGCCATTTGTAATTTGGAATTAAATCAGTCCCACCAGAAATCCAATCAAAATCTTCTCCCCTAACTTCTAAATCTCTAGCAATTTCTATTGCCTCGTCAACACTATTTGGAACATGGAGTTTGAATGGAGGCATTTTCATTTTATATCCCCCTCTTTCTTCTTTCAGTATGGATCCATGCGCTACCAGCTAATCTTGGATTCTCTAGATACTGTTCAGAAGGAATTACTGTTACTTTCCAACTTTCATCAACTTCATCTGGAGGGATAGTTGGATCCATCCCAAATAGTGCACCATTGTGATATGGCTCGATTTCGGCACTAATTCTCCTTTCTTTATCTCTAATTGCATGCTGTTCTGACCTTCTCTCAAGAACTTCTTGTAATTTCGAATGTTCTAATCTAGGTACTGGTAAATCCATCGGGTCTTCGATATTAAGTTCCCTGCATTTCTTCTCTATATTTTTGTATAATCTATCCGGAGTAATCGGTAACTCATTGGTTCTAACTCCTATCGCATCATATACTGCATTACATACTGCTGGCAAAATAGGTAATAATGGCCCTTCACCTGCTTCCTTCGCACCGAACGGACCTTCTGGATCATTCGATTCTACTATTATTGGAGTCACATGTGGCATTTCATGTACGCTAGGAATCTTATAATCAAGTAAATCAGTATTCATTAGATTCCCGGTCCTACCATATCTCATTTCTTCAGAAATAACCTGCCCCATCCCCATATGGCATGACCCAATAATCTGTCCTTTCACGGCTAATGGGTTGAGTGCTTTACCACAATCATGCGCAGCCCAAACCTTCTCTACTTTTGTTTGTCCAGTCTCTACATCGACTTTCACTTCTGCGACATAGGCAGAGAATGAATATGCTGGTGCTAAACCGGCAGCAGCGCCTTTGTGAGCTCTACCCATTGGAGGAGTTCTGTAAGCTCCAGAGGCGACCAATGCTCCTCTTTCTTCCTGTGCTTTATGCAATGCTTCAAGATAAGAAACACCAATTGCAGGATCATCTTTTTTGAATATTCTCCTATCTCCGATTACCAATTTTTCTACAGGCGCTTTTGTAATTTCAGAAGTGGCTTCAAGTAAGTCCTGTCTAATTTTCATAGCGGCGGAAATTGCTGCATTNGCNTTCATGAATGTNACTCTTGAAGAATAAGAACCTAGATCGACTGGAGAGGTATCAGTTTCTCTGGATCTTATCCTAATCATGTCTAATGGCAAGCCTAGAACTTCAGCAACCGATTGAGCCACAACGGTGTCGGAACCCTGTCCTATGTCTGCAGCACCTGTATGNACTGTCACTCCACCATCCATGTCGATTTTCAGNTGTACAGTTGCGTGAGGGAATTTATTTGGATCCCAGTGAATNGGTAGTCCACTACCTGANATAAAGAATCCNCATCCNATTCCTATTCCATGCCCTAGAGGCATTTTTCTGAATTTTTCTTTCCATCCAGATTCTTCCATTACTCTTTCCAAACATTCTCTCATACCTATACTAGTAACTCTAAATCCGGTTATTGTAGCAGAATGGGGAGGTAGTAAATTAGCTAGCCTGAATGAAATTGGGTCTACTTGTAATTTCTCTGAAAGGTCATCTATTCCAACTTCAACAGCACATCTAGAATTTACAGCACCGTGTCCTCTCATAGCTCCNCTTGCGGGTTTATTTGTCCATACTCTAGCTCCNGTATAGTGAAATGCTCCAATTTCATACGGNGCGGTATGTAGAACTCCGTTGTAATANGTGGTAACGTGTCCGAAAGATGCGAAAGCCCCNCCNTCGATTAGTGCGTCAGTTTCAATTCCACATANNCTTCCTTCTTTATCTGCATGAAGGTTCATTTCAATATGTGATGGATGTCTTCCTCTATTAATCCAGTAGACTTCCTCTCTATCAAATGTTATTCTAACCGGTCTACCAGATTTTCTCGCTAGTATCGATGCGCACATTTCATGNGGAAATGGGTCNGACTTACCTCCAAAGCCTCCACCAACAAAGGTTCGATGTACATTTATCTGATGCATTGGAATCTCTAACACATCTGCTAATGCTCTATGGACGTAATGAGGAACTTGTTGTGGAGTATACANTGTCAANCTTCCTGAAGGNTCCCAATCTGCTACAACAGCATGAGGCTCTGTAGCAGCATGGTTAACCCCATTGAAAAACCAGTTTTTTTTATGACTGGCGACAGCGTTNTCTTCCATTGAATCAATATTTCCAAATTCTTGAAAAACTCTCTTCTGAATATTTGCTTCTCCTATGTGATATTCACCTCTGTCATGAATAGGTTCTTCAGAATCTTTCAGCCCATCTTTCATGTCATGAATAGAATCTAGGATTTCATATTCTATTTTCATTAATCTAACTGCTTCCAAGGCCGTTGCTTCGTCTTCTGCTGCAACACAGGCGATTAAATCTCCAATGTGTCTGACTCTATCTACCGCCATTGCATGTTCATCTTTTGTTACTGGGAGGACTCCAAATTTATTCTTAGCGTCTTCACCTGTGGCAATAGAAACAACTCCTGGNAATTTTAACGANTCTGAAATGTCTATCGANAATATTCTAGCATAATGATGTGGTGATCTTACAATTTTACCGATTAGTTCGTTTGGTAATCTAATATCATCCCCATACTTCGCTCTTCCAGTAACTTTCCAATTACTATCAACCAGAGCGGTTGATTTACCAACAACTCTTCCAGTAATCAAATTGTCATGTCTGTGATCTCCCCAAGGTTGCTCCTTTTCTCCCCCTTGACTCTCCGGAATCATCTCTTCATCTCTAGGTTCACTGAATGAATTCTTGCCCCCAGAGCCTGGTCTTGAGAATGATATCTTCCCCGGTTGTTGTCGGTATCCAACCATCTCTTTTTTCTCTTCATCCGACATATATATTCCTCAATTTTCAAATCCCGGATTTGGATTACTTTTTGGATCAGTAATATTTTCAATATTTTTTCCTGAAACTAATAGTTCGCTCGCTGCTTTAACAGAATCAATAATTTGTTGATAACCAGTACATCTGCATAGATTTCCCTCAATTGCATTTTTAATTTCAGATTCATTTGGAGTCGGATTTTCTTCTAGTAAAGAGGAAATTACAACTAAGAAACCAGGTGTACAGAAACCACATTGACTTCCACCATATTCGCTGAACATTTCTTGTATTGGGTGGAGGTGATGTCCATCTGCTAACCCCTCGACAGTAGTTATTTCACAACTTTGAACTTCTTGGGCTAATACTAGACAGGAGAGTTTTGGTTTTCCATTAACTAAAACTGAACAACATCCACATGTTCCCATATCACAGCCTCTTTTGACTCCTAGAGTCCCTACTTGGTCTCTTAATACATCCAAAAGAATAGCATTACTTTCAACATGTTTAGAAATTTCCTTTCCATTAACGTTTGCTTTCCAAGGTATTTTTTCTGAACCNGGAAGCATTGGTAGACGTATGACACTCATGCGAACATCCTCACCACAAGGACTCNCCATTTGAGCATTCGGTTCTCCATCTTCCACTATTCAAGATCCTTCATTACTTTGTTCATAATTTCGACTTCTGCTCTTCTGATATGTTCTCCATAAGTACTTCGAGCCATTTTCATTTCATCTGCTAGCTGTTTTAGAGTTACGCTCCTATCCATGCTGTAGAAACCCTTTCTCGTTGCATGCTTCAAAACTTCTATCTGTCTTTCAGTTAGGATTTCTTCCCAAACATTTCTATTATCTTCTTTCTGAAATGTTTGAACGGAGATATTATCTGGAGGTAATACCATCCTAATTAGTCTGATAAATCTACTTACTGACTTAGATAAACCAGAGATTCTCAATTCCATTCNTTTTTCTTCAGAAATCCCGTAAGGCGGATGTATGTGAATATTTGACAATTCAATTGCAGAGATGGCTAATGGATGCGTGCACAATAAACTAACCAGAATTCCATCATCATTTTCTTCATGAACTTCAATAATTTGAAAGTTTTCTAATTTAGAAAAATTTTCTAATGTTTGGCCTTCTTTTAGTTTTATTTCTGCTAACTGAGTAACACTTTTTTCATTAATTGCTAGGTGTCCAAGAATTTCTAATCTTTCACAAATATTCAAAACTTCAGAAATCTCTTTTGCTCCACGCAATGATATNTTCTTCCAACGAAGAACTACCTTGCGCATANTACGTGGAACGTACTTTTACTATTGAACCCCTCGGTAGTTCTTAATTCCAATATGATTCGCGAATTTCTTGGTTGGTCTCCATGCACAGAGTTACATCAGCAGGTCTATCTGGTTGTATTGTATTTCCATTAAGATGGTTGATAATTGGCTGAACATTAGACTCGTTAACAACACCCCAACCTATCTGTGTACATGGGGCGATGGGAGAGACTGGTGTAGTTCCTGAAAGCGGATCCCAAGTACTGAATGAAGGATACCAAGCGGAGAGATTTAGTGCATCTCTAATTTGTGCCTGAGAAATATTCATACTATCGCTATTTACCAAAAAGCCATTTCTAATTTCAGGATCTGCTCCTGAAGAAAAATCTCCCGATTCAGTTCTTAGATATTGAATTACTTTGGAAAGAAGACCTGCTGTCCTCGGTGTTGCAAAAGAGGTTCCACTTGTTTCATGATAGCCGTCAATATCATCGTGATTTGGTAAAATCTGAGTCCAATCTGCAGCAATATCTGGATATGAACCACTCATAGTTTCTTTCTGATCATCTCCTTCTTCAGCATATCCTGAGATTCCTATACTCCATGGAGGTCCCGCAGTTGAATCTTGAACCGCAGGGGATGGAGAATTATCTGCTGCACCTGTATGAATCTTTTTTTCTACAACAACTGCTACCTCGGTAGCATCTTCAATACCGGGGACGGGTATCGAACCTATGGGTCCAAAACTTGTGCTAATTATGTCAACTAATGGCTGATTCGCTGCTGCTAGAACTGCTGCATCACTGAACCCTTCTACAAAGAAAATTATTGCATCTGGATTTGCATCAATTACTGCTCCAGTTACTGCAGTTCCATGTCCATCTGAAGGATCGTCAAGAATTGGGATATCAGTATTATCATCAGGTGTTGTGCCAATTATTTTTGTTCCCGGGAAATATACAATATCGGTTGAATTAATTCTATCCCAACACATTTCTTTATCTGCTTCATATCTTTCTTGCCATGTGCCAATAAATGTCAATTCACATGTCATTGTAACCCCTAATCCNTCCAAAAGCCATTCTGGATATGTTTCATTGGTTCTAAAATGATCATGATAAACATTAATTCCTGTGTCGATNGGAGCTACNACTGAATAATTTCTGAACGTTTCTTCTTCATCAATNGGAATTGNTTCCTTAGAATCATCAGAAATACAACCACTAAGTGACGCNATTATCATAATGAAGACNAATGGTAAAGNCTGTTGCTTCATTAACCAACCGAGANACAGTTACTTTTTCAGTTCTCCGTGTTAGTGATTTTTTTTTCCAATGACAAAATCTCAGCACATACTGCTAACCCGATTTCTTCCGGAGTTTCAGCCCCAATGTCAATCCCAATAGGGCATCTAGCATTATTGAACCATTTTTCTTCGATTCCATAATCAATAGCCGCCTTCCTAAAGGATTTCCATTTNGATGTTGAACCTATTGCTCCTATTCTGGGTCTGTCTTTTTCTTTTCTCAATTCCAATANTCCTAATAATAATTCTTGGTCNACTGACCAATCATGACCTAACAGTAAAACGTCTGAGAATCGTTGTAAAGAATCAATATTCTCTGATTCCAGGAAATCACTAACTTCCATTGAGATTACTTCACTTGAAAATGGATACTTTTCAAAATTTGAATATTCTTCCCTAACATCAAATACAGTGTAATCCCATCCTAAAGAATCTGCAACTAAAGCNACNCATCTTCCAACGTGCCCNCCTCCCGCAATNAGGATATGAGGTAATGGTTCGATGATTTCCATACTCACCTCAACTTGCCCTCCGCATAGGCTGTCAAGGGCTATCCCTTCTTTTCCCTTCGCATCCTTGTAAAGAAAGAAGGTCTCTATCTTCCCACCACTCTTACGATTTAATTTGTGATCTNCCTTTAGTAATTCAATCAACTTTTTTTCAATCTTTAATTCTAATCCTGCACCGCCAACAGTGCCAAAATTTTGCATTTTTGAATTTATTGCCAGTTTCGCACCTGGTTTTCCAGGNACACTCCCTTTAGCAGAGACAATAGTTGCTATTGCAACCCTATGNCCTTGTTTTACTTNACTTAACGCCCAAGATAAAACNTGAACAGACATATNCCTCTGAAGAGGCTCTATATTTTTTGATTTTGTATCGAGTANTCTGATTAAATTTTATATNCTTCTNGTGTTATCTCTCTTAATTTCTCTAGATCTTCTGGNAAATCTATGTTTAAGTGTAAGAATTTATCTTCCACTTCAATTTTTTGAGGATTGATAATTTCTCTGAGAGGTGTTGAAGGATGACTTGACATAATTTTTTCACAATCTTTTTCTGAAATAATTACTGGATGACCGCCTTTANCATTATTACTAGGACAAGAAGTTTCATCGGTTTTAATTAATTTTTNAATAGTCGTAGTGGAAAAACCCGGTCTATCNACAGGGACTATCATNCATCNTCCACTTTTTNCTTCCTTTATACCACATTGAATACTTCCAGTTCTCCCATTTTCAGGTTCAGGATTAATTACTATTTTTTCACCTAATTTATTTATTTCGTCGACTAGTTCTTTTCTAGTTACTATTATGATTCGTAAATCATTTTGTTTTAATTTCCNTATTATCAGTTTAATTAATGACTCACCATGAATGTCAACTAAGGCCTTAGGTTCTCCTAACCTTTTACTGGCTCCCGCTGCAAGCAAAATTNCATCAATTTGACTCAAATCAACCACTNTCGNTTTCTTCATTTTTTGCGAGAGTNTCTATGTTTCCAANCCACTCTTCCATTTCATNTTCTTGCGTNCCATCGCTAAAAACTCCTGAATCTCTCAATTTCACGGTTNCAATTGTCAATGCGATAAATAATATGATAACTAAAAGAGAGAGAATGCCAATAATCAATCCATTATTTGTTGAACTCTTATTGCTTGTCTCAATTTTTTCTTCTCCAATAATGNTTATGTCTATAGCCAAATTTGTTGATGCTCTATCTTCTGTTATCGCTCTTACGAGCAGCACTTGTTCGCCTTCGACACTATTGTTCGGGAGATATTGCAACCGGTCCACTAACAATGAATGNGTAATAGCAAATGTTTCNTNACTTGATGNAAAATCAGCCAAATCCATCCAGTTATCTCTCATATCCCATGTGCGCCATTGNACTCTTGTAGCGCCTCCTTCAACATTGAACTCGACTTCTTCTCCTTGGGTTAGATGAACTCTATTATCAACTCCTAATTCATTCACTAATGTGACGTTCAGAGTCAGGGATAATTCGTAAACCTTGTTCGCAGCTTCCATTACTGAGGGTACAGAGTTGACATGGCCATGGCCATAGACGTTATTCTGCCGGTTTTTAGGAATATTATCTTCCGCNCAAGGTTCGTTTGCCAGCATATAGTGGCATTCTCTGTAAGTTGCAGTTTCCTGCATGATATTTCTGATATCAAATGGCGATAGNTCAGGATTTGCTTGATACATTAGAGCGGCTAGACCTGCTGCTCCTGGTGTAGCCATACTAGTGCCGGATTTGCTTGTATAGCCATTTCCTGTATTGTAATCTGGNGCCATTACATTACTTCCAACAAATGCAATATTTGGNTTTACTCTACCTTCTTCTGTTGGTCCTTGGCTTGAATAAACCGCTATCGCGGTATTTTTATCGAGAGATCCTACAGTAATTACATCCTCAGCAGANCCTGGTGTTCCTATTTGTGCACTGACAGCGCTGTTTCCTGCCGCAATAAATAGTGCAACTCCTTGCCTCATCATTTCATTCCCCATCCTATTAACAGATTCTTCTTCTGAAGAGGTCCATTCTATNGCCCCTGGTCCTCCTAAGCTCATACTTGCTGCTCTGATATTGAAAATGTGCCTCTTCTCAACTGTCCATTCCATACCAGCCATTACTGTTGCAAAGGACCCTGAACCTCCTGAATCAAGTACTTTGACTCCTACAAGTTGTGCCATCGGTGCAACTCCTTTGTGTTGGTAATCCGGAGCACCGGTTCCTGCTGTAATGCCTGCACAATGTGTACCATGACCTTGGTCGTCATACGCTTTTACTTCAGTTCCATTAGTNAGTTCCGGTGTATTAACTGGGTCATAGAACGCAATTACTTTAGGGTCATTTGTACTATTATCATCATCAATATCGTCCAAACCGACGTGGTCACTATCTATTCCNGTATCTATTATTGCAACTACGCTCCCGGAACCCGTATATCCTGTTTCTTGCCATACTTGAGTGACATCGTGAATCTCATTTACATCATTCATTTGAATCTGCAATCTACCATCTAATTCTACAAATACAACTCCGGGTAATTCAACAATTTTTGGTATTAGGTCAATGTTGACTTTACCTGCAATACTGTCAATTAACCAGTACCTNAACTGGACTTGAAATGATACGTTTTCCTCGAGCATNTTCTCATCTTCGGTTGAAGGAGTGTGGTCAAAGTCAACAATCACACTGATTCGATTATTTTCGTCTACATAGTCGTAATGGCTACTTTGAGGGGCCATCCAAATAGCGTCATGAATTCGGTCTTTATTTTTGTCCATGTTTGTGTTTTCCCACCATTTTATGTCTTCATCAGAGTCATAAATCTGCTCTACTTCAAGTGGTGCTGAAGATGCTGCTAATGGAACAACAAATAATCCTAGAATCATTACAGCAGTCATTCTTCTAAATAAATCCGNACTTCCGCTCATATTACCAATTGTTGCGATTATTCCATAAGTATTGAATGAAACGGTTTACAGTTCTTAGTTTTGGACTAATTTTGAAGCATTTCTCTACTAATAATCAGTCTTTGAATTTGACTTGAACCTTCAAAAATTTGTACAACTTTTGCCCCCCTCATTCTTCTTGCCACCGGATATTCTTCAGAGTAACCGTAACCACCAAAAATTTGTACTGCGTCAGTAGTGACTTCCATTGCCATATCTGCAGCAAATCTTTTCGCATGAGCAGCTTCTAGAGTATTTCTTTCACCTGAATCAGCTTTCAAAGCCGCTTTCCACACTAACATTCTAGCAGCNTCTATTTTTGTAGCCATGTCCGCCAACATGAAAGAGATTGCCTGATGTCTGATTATTGGTTTATTGAACGCGTTTCTTTCACTAGAATAAGTCATTGCTTCTTCCATAGCTCCTCTAGCATTTCCAACTGCATGTGAGGAGATACTTGGTCTTGACAGATCAAAAGCCTTCATTGCATTCATCCACCCATCATTTTCTTTCTCTCCAACTAGATTTTCGGCAGGGACACGAACATTGTTGAAAGTAACCGATCTTGTATCNGAACATCTCTGNCCCATATTTTCCTCTTTTTTACCTAATTCCACACCTTCAAGATTTGAATCAACGATAAAACCACTCATTCCTTTGTATCCTAATTTTTTGTCTGTGTATGCAAGAACGAAAAACCAGTCAGCATATCCAGCACCAGTTATCCACATTTTTTGTCCATTTATGATATANTCGTCACCATCTCTGATTGCTTCGGTTTGTATGGCTTGAACNTCGCTTCCGGCACCAGGTTCAGTGACACAATAAGCAGCAATTTTACCNTCAGTGACCATTCTTAGATATTTTTCTTTTTGTGCTTCGGTNCCTCCAGTGATTATCGGNTATGATGCAAGCATAGAACTTCCTGCAGCAGTAGCNAATCCNGGATCTCCGAATCCCAGCTCTTCCAANACTAGTACTTCCTCAAAAGAACCCATNCCTCCTCCNCCATATTTTTCAGGAATTTTAAGGGTCAATAGNCCAAGNTCATTCGCTTTATCNATTGCTTCTTTGGGATAGATACTTTCTTTGTCCCAATGTGATGCATTTGGCTTAATTTCTTCATTGGCGAAATCACGTGCTAATTCTTGTAACATCCGCTGCTCATCAGTCAATTCGAAGTTAACCATGATGCTCGCAAGTGGCATCTAGACTTAGCCATTCGCCTCGATATTTTTCATATCGTGTATAGTAATGTCATGTAAGTTAGGTAGCCAAAAACCATTGTCACACCCAANGNTNTAGTTATTTTTCGTTCATTTAGCAGCATTAGAGCAATCAAACCAGAAGTAGCCATGACNACCCAAATATCTCTTGCTGCAAAAATATCTGATACAATGATCCCTCCGGCATAAGCAGATGAAATTCCTAATATTCCGAGAATATTTATTACATTTGAACCCAGAACATTNCCTATTGCAACGCCTTCATGCCCTCTTATAGCCGCAATCACTGTGACTGCTAATTCTGGTAGTGATGTTCCTAAAGCAATAACACTTAGGCCAACAATTGATTCAGATATNCCAAATGAATCTGCAATGCCTGTTGAACCTTCAATCAGTAGTTCTGCTCCTAAAACAATCATCACTCCTCCTAATACAGTAACTATTGAAGATAATAGCATATTTTCTCCCATCCAAGTTTCCTCTAATTCTTCATCTAGGCCTAGTTTTTTTGAATTATTATAAGAATAATAATAGTAACTTACTAGAGCAATTACCATCAAAAAACCTGTTAATTGACTGATTTCTCCCATTATTACAGTAAAAAGTAATATTAACGAAGCCATGATTACCGCTATGGCGTCTTTCTTTATTCCTACGCCTGGTTTTTCACATGCTCCAAGCATAGCAGCGGTTCCTAATACTAGCATAATATTAGCAACATTCGAGCCGAGAACTCCTCCTACTGCTAAGTCAACTAGATCCTGGCTATCACTGCTGACAGCATTTATTGTCACTGCAAGTTCAGGTAGTGAAGTGCCCACTGCTACAATTGTGAAACCAATTAACAGAGGCGAGACATTCATTTTTCTTGCTATAGTAATTGCTCCTTGAACAACACTTTCTCCTCCAAAGATCAGAAAAATAAATCCTAAGATTACTAAAATTAAATCGGGAAGAGACAATAAGGTATTCATCATTTTAATCACTTATTTATTACCATTCTTTTTACATGCCTTAGTACAAGTTCTACTGTGGGAATTGTGTGATCCTCCAATGTGGGCGAAAATGGAACAGGCGTATCTAGGGCGCCTATTACTACAGGAGGATATTCCATATCCCAAAAACTTTCTTCCATTATTCTACTACTAACTGTATGCCCCAATCCTCCAGTATACTGTGATTCTTGTAGAATAATCATTTTCTTTGTCTTCATTACTGATTGAATACAGGTATTTGTGTCAAAAGGTAAAATTGTTCTCAAATCTATAATTTCTATCTCGAATCCCTCTTTTGATATTTTGTCAGCAACCTTCAATGCAACATGGACCATTGCTCCCCAAGTAATGATTGTCAGATCCTTTCCTCCTCTGATGACATTGGCTTTTCCTATCGTAGTTTCATTATTTTCAATTCTTTTTATCACAGACTTGGTATCCAATACTTGATTGATCGAGTCTCCCCATCCCGTTTTTCCACCGCCTAGACCGTATAATCCAAGATGTTCAAGAAATACTACTGGGTCATCCAATTGGTGAGATTCGATTAGAAGATCATAAGCATCTTGCGGATTACTTGGAAAAACAATCGTAAGGCCTGGGTCATTCATGAACCACGATTCAATCATATTTGCATGAAAAGGGCCACTCCTAGTTTTCGCTCCTAATGGTATTCTGACAGTTAAAGGTACATCTGCCCCCCATCTCCATCTTAGTTGCGCTGCATTGTTTACTAGAGCATTCATTGCTAATGCCGCAAACCCACCAAATTGAATTTCTGCAACTGGTTTCATTCCACCTAAAGCCGCACCAGTTGCAGAATTAATGATGATTGATTCCGAAAGTGGCATGTCCAATAATTTACTTGAATGCCCCTTCGCTTTGAGCGGAATGTTCATTCCAAAAGCCCCTGCAANTTCCATATCTTCTCCCATGAATACTATATTATCACTGTGCATTTCAGCTAGTTTGACCATAGCATTTTGAATTGCACGACTGTATGTAGAAGAACTTGGAGCATTTGAAAATTCAATAGACAGTTCTCCATCATTCAATGGCCCAGGAGAGATTTCCTGAACTTCTTTCTCAAACCTACTATACTGTTCAGAATGAGATTCAGCGTTGTGTCTTGAAGTAACGCCTTTTGTAACAGTATTTCCTTCGGGCCAGGGCATCTCTTCCATTTCTTTCCTTGCTCTATCTACATTGGCCTGCTCTTCTTCTTCCATAGAAATAAGTTGTTTTTCACTGGCACCGATAAATATACAATAATCTCTGTGTGAAGGCAAAGGATCTTTATCAGCCCAATAAGAAAGTAATTCTCTATCTACATATCCTGGAGGGTTGCCTGTTGCTGAACCTAGATATAGGTCATCATGATGATGTGCATGCCCACATCCTCTCATGGTTTCCACGTGTATCAAAGTAGGTCCGCCACCATCTAATGCATATTCTCTACTTGTTGCTGTTGATGCATGAAATTGGAGTGGGTCTGAACCATCAATTGTCCACGCTGGAATTCCCATAGCATGTCCTTTGTCTCCAAATGTCTCTGCCCCCGACTGTCCAATAGTGAATGTGTCCAATGCAATTTGATTATTTTGAATCATGAATGCGATAGGTAAACCTCTGACTCCTGCTAAGTTCATTGCTTCCCAAAATTCTCCATTGCTACTACATCCCTCTCCTACAGGGGCTAGATGAAATCTATCAATATCCAGTAATTTTGCAGCCAATGCAACTCCTGTGGCAGTTGCACTAGCTATTGGGAGAGGGGCGGTTGGTGGAAGAACTCTTTTTTCCCAGTTGCCTATATGTAAATCTCTACCTCCTGAATCTAAATTTCCTCCACTCATGTAAGAACCAGATTTGCCCATTTGTGCTGCAAAAATTTCCAATGGAGTTTGCCCCATTGCTAAGGCCAAGCCTACATCTCTAATCATGGGTGCAATGACATCTGCTTGGTCTCTATCTTCTGGGGGCAAATCAATTGCTCTATTCAAGGATGTAGCACAAGCTACGACTCCTTCCTGCCAAGTAGATCTGAATCCCTTACCACCAAATTTCTTCCCATCGGGCGTACTTATTCCATTAGTAAAAAGATCTTTCAGATGTTCGTCTAAGGCTCTAGTTCTGGTCATCCATCTTTGCCATTGCAGNTGTGTTTCTAAGTNGACACTATTCGAATATGCTATTCTCCTCAGNCANAGAGAAATNTCTCTAANGAATCTCTGACACCTCCTCTTCAGGTATAGGTCGGATTTTCTCCTCGGGATAACCTCTTCTTCTCCGATAGNCNGAAGCTCTGGTTTCCAAATCCTTTCATCCAATGTTTTTGAGACTTTTACACAAAAATCCTTTGAAAATTGATGATAANTAATCCCATTGAACTCAATTGGTAACTTCATCCTNTCCCATTCTGTAGCAATAATTTCTAAGTAACCATCNTGTCTTTCTGCAATAAATCGAAGTAATTCTTTCTTTACCTCTTCCCNACTCANCTTTCTCGTAAAAGACAAAGGTTTCTTCGGACTCCAATCTAANCCCCAGATGTGTGGCAAATTATCTTGAGATTCTGATTGCATCTTTTGCTCAGATNTTNCTGATTCGATTCTTNTCGTTTCTTCTTTGTTGTTTCTNCTACTTGCTTCTTGTATTATTTCATTGAAATCAANACTNAGATCTCTTTCCCAGATTTCATAATTTCTTTTTCGNCCTTTCCCNGATGTCGAGCGATTAAGTGTAAATCTAGCTCTTTTGTTGCATTTACTGCATTTCCTATCTATATGATTGGTATCAATATCTCTAGTTTTCCAAACTTCGTAATTTCCGCATTCTGGGCATAGCCAGATACCTTGTCGTGCTATGCTCATGTGTCTCCGAATATCATCAAGTACTACAACTAATCGCTCCTTACGATACAAATGTGGTATTTATCGCATAATTGTGGTATTTCAATAGTCTATGGAGTGTCTAATTATACCTAAATACCTTAAATAAATGATAGACTGAAAATTATTATACCGTTTATATAAATAAAATACCGCAATTAGGTAGAAAAAGTTTCCAAATTATATCTAATACCACAATTAAAAAGAATACTGAGGAGAATAATACCGTTATTAATACCTAGGGACNCTAGAATCGACCGAAGATGACCATAAATGAATACCTCCTGATAGATTGTAAATTTCTTTATCAGTGTGATTTACAGANACTTTTAGATAATTTGCGACCATTGCNGATCTTGCTCCACTCCTACAATAAATTACAATATCTTTATCCTTAGGTATTTCGTTAACTCTAGACGGTATTTCAGTATGATTAATTCTAAGGTTTGTATTTGGTAATGAGACAATTTTTTCTTCATCCAATCTTCTTACATCTAATAAGAACGGTTCCCATCCATTNTTGGTTTTCTCAACGAAATCAATAGGGCTAATCTCTTTCATGTCACCTTTACCCTTCGAGGAATCTAATGATTTTTCCTCTTCTATATCCAATGAACAAGTGATCGCTTCTTCCGAAAGTTCAGTTACCTTTTCTCTATCNGTGTTTCTATTATACTTCAGTTTTCGAATATTCATTGTTAGAGTATCAACTAACAATAATTCGCTTTTCAACACCNCNCCTATCTCAAGAATAATTTTTAGCACCTCACTAGCTTGTAGTGAACCTATTATTCCTGGTAACACTCCTAAAACACCGGCTTCAGCACAATTCGGTGCTAATTCAGGAGGTGGTGCTTTTGGAAATAAATCTCTATAATTGGGGCTTCCATTAAGATTGAATACAGCCACTTGTCCCTCAAATCTATGAATACTACCGAAAACCCATGGTTTTTCTAATATTTCACAGCAATCGCTAATCAAATATCTGGTTGCAAAGTTGTCAGTTCCATCAACAATAATATCAAATTTTTCAATTATTTCTTTTGCATTTTCGATATTTAGTCTGGTGTCAAAAATATCAACCTTAACTTCAGGATTTATTTGATTTATTCTTCTTTTTGCAGAAATAGTTTTCAATTCACCAATTGAGGCNGTAGAGTGAATTATTTGCCTCTGTAAATTGGTTATATCGATCATGTCATCGTCTATAATTCCTATTCTCCCTATTCCAGCCGCTGCAAGATACATCAATACTGGAGATCCTAAGCCTCCCGCTCCTACAACAAGAACAGACGAAGAAATAATTTTTTTTTGCCCCACTTCTCCTACTTGAGGTAATATTAGGTGTCTTGCATATCGCGCCCTTTCTTTATCGGTAAAAAGAATTTCAGACATTTTTTCCCTCAATGTTGTTCTTCAAGCCATTTTTCTGCGTCAATTGCCGCTTGACAACCCATCCCTGCCGCTGTAATTGCTTGACGATATCTAGTATCTACAACATCTCCAGCAGCAAAAATCCCTGGTACACTGGTCATTGTGTGTGTTTTAGCAAGTATATATCCTGAATCATCGGTTTCTACTTGTTTTTCTAAGAACCCTGTAATTGGTTTGTGTCCGATAGCAATGAATGCACCTGTACATGATATTTCTTCCGTACTACCATCTCTTGGATCTTCAAGAATAGCTCCACTTAAGCCTGAGTCATCTGAAAGCCATTTTTTCACTGTTTTGAATGTTTTAATTTCTATCTTTGGGTGATTCAANGCTCTTTCATACATTACCTTTGATGCTTTGAAAACATCTCTTCTATGTAATAGAGTGACTTTACTTGCGAAGCGAGTTAGAAATGTCGCTTCTTCCATTGCTGAATCACCTCCTCCAATTACCAATACCTCTTGTTCTCTGAAGAAGGCGCCATCACAAGTTGCACATGTGCTAATTCCCCTACCTTTCTGCTCTTCTTCACCCTCAGCACCTAGCCAAATTGATTCAGCACCAGTACAAATAATTACAGATTTAGATTTAAATTCTTCTCCTTCTACCCATACTTTGAATGGCCTCTCCGAAAAATCAACTTTTTCTACATTTTTATCTTGAACTTCCAATCCAAATCTTTCGGCCTGTTCCCTTAACTGAATCATCATCTCGGGTCCTCCAATTCCTTCAGGATAACCTGGGAAATTTTCAATATCTGATGTTAGCATTAACTGTCCTCCTGACATATATCCTGCGAACATCAACGGTTCCAACAAAGCTCTCGCTGTGTATAGCCCGGCAGTGTATCCTGCAGGCCCAGAACCTATGATTATCACATTCCGCACTTCGTCAGCCATGAGTCTCGGAATCATAGGAGTGCTTTGAACATTAACTAGAAGGAAGTACTAATGATTAGTTCTAATTAGTATTTTGAAATTAATTTGACATCTCAACAACTGCGTTCACAGCTGATCTTGCATGAGGTTCTAACCTAGGTTCTATGTGATGATTTTCTGCACCAGGACCAATTATACCTAATCCAATTGGTTTGTTATGCCTTATTTGTAAATCAATAATTGATTTAGTCACTGCTTGTCCCATTACTAGCCCATGCTGTGTTTCTCCTCTTTCAATGATACCAAGAGTGATTGCAGCATCAATTTCATCATCTCCCAAGATTCTTTCTAAAGCCAGTGGTACTTCCATTGATCCAGGAACCCAAATTATCTGCGAAATTTTAGCTCCTCTGATAGATGCCTCACTTTTAGCAAAATCTAGCATTCTTTCAATTTCTCCCTTATGAAACGAGCCACATACTGCTGCAATATTCATTTTTTCACTTCCATACTTTTTCTTATTGTATCTACAATTGCTTGAGTACGTGAATCAATTTCAATATTCACGTAGTCACCAATATTTTTNTGCCCTATNGTAGTAATTCTTAATGTTTCAGGAATAATATGTAACGAAAAATTGTCTTCACTAACTTTTCCAATAGTTAATGACATACCGTCAATAGAGATATATCCTTTTTCAAGAATATATTGATTTACTTCAGGAGGATTTTCTATCATCATATCAATTCCTTCTCCTTTGTTCACAATTTGTAAAATTTTTGCAGTGGTTAGCACATGTCCTGAGATAATGTGTCCTCCTAATTCGTCACCCATTTTTAGAGAGCGCTCGATATTTACTAGTGAACCAACGCCCAATTTTCCTAAAGTTGTACGATTGAGAGTTTCTTCTATTGCATCAAATGTAACTAAATTTCCATCTATCGATACTACTGTCATACATACTCCATCTAAAGAAACACTAGCTCCTATTTCTAAGCCCATCACAAAACCTTCTAAATTCAATGTCAAGCTACGTACAATGTCTTTCTGCTCAATATTGATTATTGGAGAAGTTCCAGCGACAATTCCTGTGAACATCTTAATCTTCCTCATAGGGTCCGCCAGTCTCACCTGACCATAAACTGAGAATCCTAGCAATTATTTTTCTAGTACCATCTAAATCATCAGCTAATCCTTCTACTCGAATAACTTCGACATTACCCCAACCATTTTTCTCTAATCCAAGTTTTATTGCGTCTCTAGAATGCTTTTGATCGTAACCTAATGCAATAATATCTGGTTTCACGGCATCTAATATGTCGAATATTGGAATACTTGGAGGATTGCCGACAATTGCTTTATCGACAGGTTTCAGTCCTTCTACCATTCTCCTTCTCAACTCTTGATTAGTCACAGGTTCATGCTTCTGTTTTCGTACAGTATCNTCATGAGCAACAACCACAATCAATTCCTCTCCCAATGATTTGGCTTGCTCGACATAATGTAGATGTCCTGCATGTAGCAAATCAAAAACACCCACNGCCATTACTCGAACCATAAACTCACTTCTCGATATTAATTGTAAATCTTCTCAATTTATTTACCTATGTTTAAAGCATTGAGCAAATCGTTGCCAGTAATCATTGGAATGTTATGTTTTACAGCATAAGCTCTTGCATCNTCTACCGAGAGCGCTCCATCGCCGTCAGGTTGAAGCATCTCAGCCCCAATAGTTGCAGGAACTTGTCCTGCAAGTCTAGCTATTGCTACTGCTAATTCAGTATGTCCTTGTCTTGAAGATAGNCCTCCGGGNGATTCTCTACAAACAGGAATGTGTCCCGGNGTACGAAATTCAACTCCTAACGCNTCATATGCTTCTTCTCCACTTATCGATTTCTTCATTAANTCTCCAGACAGTTCCCCAAATCTTCTGGTAGTTAGAGACCTATCTCTATCGGTAATCCCTGTATACGTGTCACGATGATTAATTGAAAGAGTAAATGCGGATCTGTTATCATATTGNAGATCATTTGTAATTAGATGTGATAATACAGGATTATCTTTTACTAATTCTTCATGTGTGTGTAAATCCTGAAGCCATGGTAAATCGAACATTTCTCCAATTTCATCGCCAATTGCAAGAAATAGCAATCCNCCACAGTCTTTTCGAAGTCTTCTCATTACTGCAGGCGTNGCTGCTGTGGCGGGCCAAAGTAAATCGGTTTCTTTCTCACGAAAGTCAGAGTCAAAAACCATAACAGGATTNCCTTGTGAAAATGCCAAAATTGCGTCCTCTACTGTGTCAGCCATGTGTGTCGGAAGAGGTTCTCANAGGGGTTCTTTTCGGTTAAATGATTAATCTTCATCGGAGGGTTCTCATGTAAACAACTCTCGGAGAGTATGTGGACGACCAATTCGATGTGCAGGTNCCTCTCAGAGTAGATCTCTCTGGCGGTTGGACCGATGTCAATCCTTATTGTACTGATTTTGGTGGAGAAGTGGTCAATTTCACAATAAATAAATANGTGAAAGCGAAGATAGATAATTCTGGAAAAATAGATTATCAATTCGACGTCCCGGCTGGTTCTGGATTAGGAGCCAGTGGTTCTCTAAATGTCGCCCGAATCGCTCTTATGAAAAAAGAAGAAAATTTTTCTTTGAATGAAATAGCTGAAGCCGCTTATCAAGCAGAAATTGATTCAGGTAATCGATGTGGTAGGCAGGACCAATGGGCTGCAACATTTGGGGGTTTTAATCGCTTTATGTTCCATGGCGAGAATGTTGAGATAATGCCCTTCGAACCAGCGCGTTCAGCATTAAAATGGATAAAAAAACACCTTCTTATTGCCCATACGGGAATTTCTCACAAGTCAGGAGATTTACAAGATANAGTCTGGTCAAGATACCAGTCAGGAGATGCAGAAGTGATTGAAGGACTTCACAAAATTCGTATTTCAACTAGGAAAATTGCCGACTCATTACAGAGAGATCAAAGACAAATTTTCGTTGAATCATTGAATGAAGTTTCAGATGCAGTTAATCTAATTGATAAATCAATTAATGAGCCTTTTTTGNCTGTAATTAANCCATTAATTGAGGATAGTAGTNTTATGGCATGGAAGGCTCTTGGTGCAGGTGCAGGNGGNTGTGNGGCGATTCTTTGNCATCCAATACACATATCAAAAGTCAAACAGGANATNACNAAATCAGGNTGGCAATTGATTGATTGGGACTATGAAAATAGTGGAATGACGATGAAATCTTAGTGAATAAGTTGGGANAAGCCTCAAACGTTACAATTCATCCCCCAACTTATGCATTCCACNCGNCGTAGTCTAACAATTGGAGTTGTGTTACTTGTNACTNTCAGTTATTTGTCTNTCTTTGCGGCNGCTCAATCTGGTTCTTCGGATAATCACCCGACTAGTGATGATCCATACATGTATTTCTGGGGGTCAGACGATTTAGGCGAATGCTGGAATAATTTTGATAATCTCTCAGTGAGTTCTGCATCGCAAGGATATGGTGAGATATTTTTCCCTGAGGGTCAAGACGTTGTAGTAGATTTTTCATGTGAACTTCAAACAGGATTTTCAGATGATTTCATATTAGAATTGAATGAAACAATCTCAATTAGGATGAAGTTCAATATTGAATCAGGAAATTGTGGAGGGTCAGAGTGCGATCTCATACTAACACTATTTAGAGGCGATGAGCAGATTTCTCAGCATACTGAACCTGCTAATACAATAAATGGAGGTAATGACTTTGTTACCAATTGGGATATTGCAGTTAGCGATTCTTTCCAAAGCTGGTCGAAAGATACTACAACAACAATTTCTGTTTCTTACTCAGTACCTGCAGATGACAGAATTCAATGTGATCCTCCTATTATTGGTGGCCCAATAGATGAAGATTGCTCTGGAAATTTCAGAATGTACTATTCTGACCAAGGAGGCAACCCCGGAGATGTCTATGTTGAGTTCCCGATTTTCACCTCTCTCCTTGATTCTGAAGCTAATTTAGGAAAAACATCTATTGGTCCCATTTTGTTCATAATACCTTTCCTAGCTGTTACTGTTCTGTTGGGTTGGGTAGGTTATCGTGAAGACTGGATGACAAAACAAGGGTCAGATGAGGACGTATCTATTGATTGGAGTGAATGGACTTCTGGTACAATAAAAACGAAATTATATCAGGCAAATCCTATTGTTTGGGCCCCTGTAGCTAATTCATTAATTAAATCTGGTTTGATAGAGTGGAGAAAAGGCGGGGCACTAACGGTAAACAAGACTAGAAGAGTAGTAACACTTTGTCTAATGTATTTTGCTCAAGGTCTTCCTTGGGGCTTTGCAAGCGTTACATTCGCGGCTTATCTAATAGACAATGGAACTCCTGTTGAAGATATAGCAATTTTATTTGCAACAGTAGCTTTACCTTGGACATTCAAGTGGATTTGGGGCCCAGTAGTAGATGCAATATTTATCGAGAAATATGGTCCACGCAGGCAGTGGGTTCTCTTCGCTCAAGCTGGAATGGCTTTGACGTTAGGAAGTTTGATTTTAGTTGATAATCTTAATGAGCAAGTGGAATTAGTGACAAGAGTATTGTTCGTTCACAACATATTTGCTTCACTTCAAGATGTTGCAACTGATGCACTTGCTGTAGAAATCCTACAACCAGATGAAGTTGCTAAAGTAAATGGTTTCATGTTTGCAGCCAAGAGAGGTGGAATAATTATTGGAGGTGCAGGGTTAGGTGTTCTCGTTTCTTATATCGAGATATCAGGAGTAATATTAGCACAATTAGCTCTACTATTGCTAATAATGTGGATTCCACTTACATTGATAGAGAAACCTGGAGTTAAGTTATTCCCATGGTCTAAGGTTGATGCAATAATCGTAGATTCAGAAACCGATGATGAAGTCATTGATAATGACGATTCAGAAACTCCTTGGGTTGGTGAAGAAGAATTCCTAATTGCTAAGAATGTTGGTTACAGTGTCTCTGAACAGAGAATTTCCATTGCAGCATTTTTTAGTATAATTGGATTGACAATATGGTTTACCGGCTTCGCAATCGACGTATTCACTATTGATTGGGCTTTGGGTGCAGAAGTGCGAAATGCCACTAATCCAGTGAGTTATGTCTGTTTATCAATTGCAGTGTTGTTCTCCATCTTTAGATTTATTATGAATTATCTGGGTAATGAAGTTGATTCTATACCAGAAGTTCCTAACCCATTCTCAATGTTACCTGTTGGTACTAAAAATACAGTAGCTAGAACATCATTCTATCTAGTTAAAGCATTCTCAGTTAGGTCAGCGTTTATACTGATTGGGCTATGTCTTCTTGCAGATCTGTACATATTTGTAGCACCAATTACGTTTGATATTTTCATCAATGGTGCCGGTTGGTCTCAGGCAAAATACAATGGAATAGTTGGAGGAATAGTTGTTTTCGGAGCGATGTTCGGACAGATATTTGGAGGACTTCTTGGTGATAGATTCGGAACAAGAAGAGTCGCTATGGTATTTTTCTTACTTCTCGCATTCGCCAATGCCAGTCTAGCGTTCTTAGAGCCTTTATGGGGTAACACCACAATAATGACCNNCTNTCTTANTNCTACAGGCATTTATNGNNGNNATTGCTTGGATNTGNATAATTTCNNTNACTATGAGNCTTACTTGGAGNAANGTNGGNGGNACNCANTTNACTGCNTACATGTCNTTATTCAANNTNTCAGGAGTNTTNGCNTTTTCCNTNACTGGNAGNNTANTANCAATNTTTGATTANTCTTCNGCTATNTANNTAGGNGCNNTNNTGACNATGNTAANNGTNNTAATGCTGATTTTNATTGATGANANNGAAACNGATAGNGTNNTNGAGGGGCGTNTTCAAGATGGTGAAGAATGGGTGGAAGAAGATCCAGATACTGATTTGGGAGAGCGCCCAGAATGGTGGNGTTCCGAAGANCTTGAACCTTCATTGTCTTAGGTTTCCAATTAGAGATTTTATTTTTTGGAATACTCAGGTTCATTAATATCGACTATCCAGAATTAGTTAGAGGAAGCGTGTATGGATAGGTTCAATGAGATTTTAGAAAACTGTGATACAGATTTCTTATTGTTTACACAGACTATTTGCGGTTATTGTAATAGAGCAAAGAATGTTCTAGATTCTAAGAACCTGACATATTCAGAGATAAACTTCGATCATGAGGATAATCTCCGTTCAGATGTAGTCGGCATTACTGGTCATCGTACCGTCCCCATATGCTTCGATATGAGAGGTGANAAACCAATTTTTGTTGGTGGCTCTGACCATTTGATTGAATATTTCCTTCAATAATCTNTAGAATCAGCCATATTCTGGATGGCTGATTTTAATTCATCAAATTGATTTAAATTCACCATGTGCCCCTTATCATGTTGTAGTTTTGTAACGTCCCAATCGGCTTGTTCAAAAATTTCTAAATGTTCAATTCCTTGTTCAATTGGTACTAAGTGATCTCTTGAACCGTGCATCCAAACAATTTTTCTAGGCTTTAGAAACGGTAGTATTTCTCTTAATTCATTAGGTTTTACAGTTTTTGTTCCTAGTAAAACTAATCCAACAATNNTACTTTGGATATCATATTCTAACATAGCAGAAGCGATTGCAGCTCCTTGAGAAAAACCACCTACAATAACGGGGCCCTCTGGTATCTCTGTAATTACTCTCAGTACTGATTCATGTACCTGCTGTAAAGATTTTTCATTTAGAGGCAAAGTAGGATCGTCTGACCTTAGCCACCATGCAAACCCTCCTCTTGTAGGATGGGGGATTATTGCTTCAGGACAGAGAACATTCCAACCTTTAGGCACTAATTGTCTTGCCAATGGCATCATTTTTTCTGAAGTTCCAGTCATTCCATGCATCATTACGAATGTTCCAGACATATTATCATCAGAGATTCCAAGAATATGTTATTCCGCCTGCTATAAGTATTCTAAGGTGAGTATCTCCAGTAAATGTAGCAGTGAGTGTATATTCTTGGCTCGGGTAAGGAATTGTACCCAATGTTCCAGTTTCTTCTGCTCCAGGACCCCAAAATCTTTCTAATGCTGAAACTGATGTATGGTCTCTCAGTGTTAACGATATTGTTGAACCACCTCCACATGAGGCATCTAAGAAATATATCATCTCATTCCATTCACCATCGTTAGGATGATCAGATACAAAGAAACTATCTACAATTTCTGCATCAGGTCCGTTATTATACCACTCATTGCTGTATAAGTCTCCTCCTCTAACAAAATAAACATCTCCCGTATGGCCAACTCCATTATCTGCATTTTTCATCTTTAATTGTATTATTCCTTCAGCATCTGTCCATATAAATGATGAGAAAAATGCGATATTCCCGTCAAAAATATAATCGATTGATGATCCATCGCTAGATGTAGCTCTGATTGATGCTATTGACGAGTCTACAGATGAAACAACTGCATTCCAGTCATTTCCAAATAAGTTGAAACTCCATGCTTTGTTTTTCTTCAGAGGAAAATCAAGAACATTTTTTGCTTCTCCGTTCTCGAATGGACTCAAATGTTCATGAGTTATTCTTCCAAGAAATGGATTATGATTCAACACTGCATGTCTTCTTGCTTCACCAATGCTAGATATCGCCAACATGTATGCAGTTCCATCTTCTTCTACATCTGTGGTTGCAACCACTAGCTTAGTAGTATCATCACTGTAGTCTGGAGTTGAAAATGTATACAACCAATAATCTCCCAATTCCCAAGTAGGAACTGATATCTGTTCAGAGCTTGAAGAACCAGTAATTCCCTCAGTTACAGCTGTACATCCAGAAAATGAAGTTAGTAAAATTACTAACATCAGACCTACAGAAGTCCCTCTAACCATACGAATCCCTCTAGGTAGTTAGTCAAGAGACTAACGGTTTTTTTATTCAAAGAAGGCCGTTTTCGGATAACTTTCCAGTTCCAGCCAGTACAACTGCAACAATTGACATTAATTTAATCAGAATATTTAGTGATGGTCCAGAAGTATCTTTGAACGGGTCACCAATTGTATCTCCGATTACTGCTGCATCATGCGCAGAGTCTCCTTTCTCAGCTCCAGGGATATGACCTTGCTCAATTGCTTTCTTTGCATTATCCCAAGCACCACCTGCATTCGCCATGAAAAGTGCCATTAGAACTCCTGTAACTAATGAACCAGCCAGTAGTCCACCCAATGCGTTCCAGCCCAATGCGAAACCAACAATTACTGGTGCAGAAACTGCAACTAATCCTGGTCCAACCATTTCTTTCAATGCTGCCTGAGTTGAGATATCTACACATTTCTTTGAGTCAGGTTTTACTCCTTCCTTACCTTCTAGTAATCCTGGTATTTCTTTGAATTGTCTCCTAATTTCTAGAACCATTTCTCCAGCCGCCTTACCTACAGAAGTCATAGTCATTGCTGCAACAACAAATGGTAATCCTCCACCGATTAATAGACCGATAACTACCATAGGGTTGGTCAAATCTAAATTTAGTTCACTATCAATTGCTGCGGTGTAAGCAGCAAATAATGCTAATGCAGTTAATGCCGCAGATCCAATAGCGAATCCTTTACCAACTGCTGCAGTGGTATTTCCAATAGAATCTAATTCATCAGTGATTGCTCGAACTTCCTTTCCTAGAGAGCTCATTTCTGCAATTCCTCCCGCATTATCAGCCACTGGTCCGTATGCATCAACGGTCATTGTAACTCCAACAGTAGCTAACATTCCCATTGCAGCCATTGCGATTCCATAAAGTCCCATTTCACCGCCACCATTGAATTCGTTTGCTCCAAGAATACCTAGAGAAATTAGTATGATTGGTAAGAACGTAGACATCATTCCAACTGAAAGACCTGCAATTGCATTAGTAGCAGGTCCTGTTTTTGACATTTCGCCGATGTGCGGGATTGCTTCAGTTTTGATACCAAAAACGGGTTCAATACCAGTGTAATATTCAGTAACTAATCCAATCATTATTCCAACAATACTACCCAAAACTACAGAGTGCATTACTCCAACATCTACATCGATTAATCCCTGTTCTATTGAAAGATATCCTCCTCCCCAGAATAGTATAGCAGCTATGAATGTAGTATTTCTTAGAGCAGCTGCTGCGTCAGACCCATTTTTCAGGAATGTCATGGAGAAGACTCCAATGATAGAAGCTACATAGCCAATTAATCCAAGCATGATCGGCATCATAACATAATCTACAGTCATTTCATCAGAATTGCTTGCGATAATCATTGCAGCAATTATTGAGCCTACAAATGACTCAAAAATATCTGCTCCCATACCTGCAACATCTCCAACATTGTCTCCAACATTGTCTGCAATAACTCCTGGATTTCTTGGGTCGTCCTCCGGAATTCCAGCTTCAACTTTACCTACTAAATCCGCACCCACATCTGCAGCTTTGGTGTAAATACCTCCACCGACACGAGCAAAGAGAGCAATTGAAGATGCTCCCATTCCGAATCCAGCTGCTGCAGAAAGGTTACTTCCAGACTCATCTGCACCTAACCAAAATGCAATTAATGAAATACCTAATAATCCAAGTCCTCCAACTGAAAGTCCCATTACAGCGCCACCGTTGTAAGAAACTGCAAGCGCTCCAGCCTGGCCATCGTTCTTAGCAGCCATAGCGGTTCTTCCATTTGCAGATGTAGCTGCTCTCATTCCTGAGAAACCTGCACCAACAGAAGCTAGAGCACCAGCAAAGAATGCAATTGCAGTTTCTACATCATTTAACCATGCTAAAAGTGCTCCAACAATAACNACGAAAACAGACAAGACACGGTATTCGGCCTTCAGAAAAGCCATTGCTCCATCTTGAATCTCTTGTGTAATGTCTCCAACGACTTCATTATCTATTTCTACACTGTTTACTCTTTGGTATAATACAAACGCAATTAGCAGACCTAAAACTCCTGAACCTGCTGCAATTAATGGTATATTCTCTATCATGGTGTTCACCTTTGTGACCCGCCGACAAAAGGGTTGCTTATAATCGGAATCCCAAATAAAGCCTGCTTAATTGCTTACTAACTANACTTTTTCTGCAACGATTTTAGCGAAAGAACTGAGAATTCCAGAACCATCATGCTCTCCTCTGAATGATTTGTACTCTTCTTCTGAAATATGACCCCAACCATAAGCTCTTTCGATTCTTTTCCTGGCCGCTTCTGGATGAAATTGTATTCCCCACGCAGGTAATGGATTCCCTAAGTCATCATTGACTCTGATAGCAGTAATATCATTGTGAGAAGTTCTAGAGAGTAATGTGCAATTTTTTGGNACTGACATAACATGATCTTGGTGACTGAATAATGTTGCAATTTCTCTAATATTCTCTGTATGATTGGTCAGNAATTCGTCATTTTCTCCCTCTTTTGTGAGTTCAAGATTCCAGATACCACTGGAAAATTTTTCCGCTCTTTCAACTTTTGATCCCAATGAATGGCATAATAATTGATGGCCGAAACAGATTCCAAGTGTGGGAATTCCTGATTTCGCAGCGGCTCTGAACAATGTTTCTGTAGGGCTCATCCACTTTTCCCAGATGCTCACATTTCTCCTAGAACCAGAACACACCACAGCATCTAATTCCATCTTTTTAAGCCAACTNATCATTTCTTCTTCATCTTCATTCATTGGCATAATTATTCTGTTAAAATTTATNNTTCTACCCTCTAGNTCTACTTNGAAATCCTAATTTATTAAGAAGTATTATTAATAGAGAAAAACCAGACGCAATAGTACATTTTACAGATCCACGTTATTGGATTTGGTTATACCAAATGGAAAATGAAATAAGACAAAAATGTCCTTTAATTTTTTATACTATTTGGGATGATTTACCTTACCCAATGTGGAATAGAGAATTTTACCGTTCAGATGAT
>NZDA01000015.1 GCA_002686525.1 Methanobacteriota archaeon
CTGGGTAGCCACGCTCCAGTGGATAAGAGCTGAAAGCATCTAAGCTCGAAGTCATCCGAAAGACGAGGCATCTCAGGGGACTCATAGAAGATGAGTTTGATAGACAGCGGGTGTAAGTACCGAGGGTTCGCCCGAGGTGCTCAGCCCAGCTGCACTAACCCCCCGAGCATCATCAATTTCTACACACACTAATTTAGTTAAATTAACACAGGGCTCTATTGTGGGCCTCTGTCCAACAGGCATATCAATTCATTAAATTCGAAAGAGAGTTGTGCACGGCCATAGCGAAGGGGTACTACCCGGTCCCATCTCGAACCCGGAAGTCAAGCCCTTCTGCGTCATTTCCTGTACTGTGGTGCGAAAGCCCACGGGAACGTTTGTCGCTGTGCCACACTCTCTTTCCTCCCCCGCACAATTATAACAATCATGGGCGTAGCCATAGAATGAGGAAGGTAACTACATGGCGATATCAACAGGNGATATTTTAGGAAACTCTCAGGTTGGTGTCTACTTNACTNTTGTAGGAAATAATTTATTTTATCCNTCTTCTCTAGANAANCCTGCNATAGAAGANATTTCACAATGTTTTGATTTGGAGATGAATCCAATGTTAATTGGTGGTTCATCTCTNCTTGGAAGTTTAATTGTTGGNAATAANAAAGGAATAGCTGTTGCTGACATTGCAACTGAAGAAGATCTCGACAAACTTTCTAGTTTCGGTGAAGTAGTCATTCTAGAAAGTGGAGTTAATGCAGCAGGAAACCTTGTTGAATGTAACGATCATGGTGCAATAGTTAGCAAATCTATACCTACTCCTGGAGTTGAACTAATTGGTGAAGTTTTAGGTGTTAAAACTGCAAGAACTAGAGTTGCAGGCCAAGATACAGTCGGTTCTCTGTTAGTAGCCAATAATAAAGGAATTTTATCACATCCTGATATTACCTCATCAGAAGTCAAAGAAATTGAGGCAGTGATGTCTGTTCCTGTAATGGTAGGGACTGTTTGTTTTGGTTCCCCCTATGTCGGAGCCGGTTGTGTTACATCTGAAAAAGATGCTTTAGTTGGCTCAGGTTCTACGGGTCCTGAATTGAATCGTATTGAAGATGCATTAGGTTTAATATGATTATATTGCCGTAGGAGCGACGTGATCATCATCTTTATTTTCATTTTCTTTGACTCTGTTCCATACGTTTTTCATCAGTAATTCATGATGTATTTCACAATAGTGAAATCTCTTATATGCTTCTCTGAATGAATACGCCTTATTTCCTGTAGCCACCAGAAAACCTTCTGGAGACAATCTACTAATGTTAACTCCCTTTTCTGAACAGTCTCCGTAATCACAACTTTTCATTGATATCCCCACTCCTCATCGATTAATTGAAATTAACTAGTCTTTATTTTCAAGTGGTTCAATAATTATCAATGGAGTATTTGCTTCTATACTCTCTCCTGATTGACAATTAATTTCTACAACCTTGCCCGCTATTGGTGCTTGAATCTCATTCTGCATTTTCATAGCCTCTAAAATCATTATAACTTGCCCTTGTTCGACAATATCTTCTAGTGTGACATTGAGGGAAACGATTTTTCCAGGAATTGATGAGGATATCTTCCCTGAAACTTTTCTTTTACTACCTGTTCTTCTCCTTGATTCTTTGGGATCAGATAAATCTCCATCTATCTTGACATTAAAGCTGACACCTTCGACCTCAACTATCCAAAAATTATCTTTTCTTTCCATTAATACTTCAAACTCTTCCTCATCAACTGTGACTTTTCTTTTTTCTTTCAATAAATCACCTCGATGTACTCCTTTTTGTTCTTGATTCTGCTAAGTTTCTTTTCCCTAACAGCATTCTTCTATGGTCATGTACCCATGGATTACCCTTATTTCTATAGTTTGAAGTTCTTATTACATCTCCCTGAGATGTCTTTAACATCACGGCTGCTATTGCAACTTTTTTTAACAATTCAACTCGCTCCTTTTTCATTGTTAAAACCTCTAAAGCGGTATATTTCCATGTTTTCTTTCAGGTCTAGTTTCTTCCTTATCCAGTAATGCTCCAAGTGCCTTAACAAGGACTTTCCTTGAATCCCTCGGTTGAATTACATCATCCAAATATCCCAACGCCGCAGCCTGGTAAGGATTCGCAAAAGTTTCGTTGTAATCATCAACCAATCTTTCTCTCTCTTGTTCAGGATTTCCTGCACTACTTATTCTTCTTCTGTGAATTATTTGTACTGCTCCATCTGCCCCCATTACCGCCAACTGTGCACTAGGCCAAGCAACATTATAGTCGCCTCGAATATGCTTTGAAGACATTACATCATACGCTCCACCGTAAGCTTTCCTGGTAATTACTGTTATTTTTGGGACTGTTGCTTCGGCATATGCATACAATAATTTAGCACCATGTCTGATTATTCCACCCCACTCTTGGTTAGCGCCCGGTAAAAAGCCAGGAACGTCTACTAAAGTTAGTATTGGAATATTAAAAGCGTCACAAAATCTTACAAATCTTGCTGCTTTTACAGAAGCATCGATATCAAGACATCCTGCCAAAACCTTCGGTTGATTGGCAACAATGCCAATTGTGTGACCTCCTAATCTCGAATATCCAACAATAATATTCGGTGCATATTCAGCTTGAACTTCTAGGAATGCTCCATCATCAACAATTTCTTCTATTGCTGTGATTATATCATAAGGTTGTGATGGATTTTCAGGTATTAGTTGATCTAATTTTTCACAACTTCTTGTAAGTGAATCATTTGTCGATTTAACTGGAGGTTTTTCGAGATTATTTGATGGCAATAATTGAATAAGTTCTCTTACGATATCTAATGCATCATCATCATTATCTGCTGTGAAATGAGTGACTCCGGATTTACTAGCATGAGTCCCTGCTCCTCCTAATTCTTCGAATGACACTTCTTCATTAGTTACTGTTTTTATCACTTCAGGGCCTGTAATGAACATGTGCGACGTTTTATCTACCATGATTACAAAGTCAGTAATTGCAGGAGAATATACTGCACCTCCTGCACAAGGCCCCATTATCACCGAAATTTGTGGTATTACTCCACTTGCTCTAACATTTCTAAAAAATATTTCAGCATAGGAACCTAGGCTTGCTACTCCTTCTTGAATACGGGCTCCTCCACTGTCATTTAATCCGATTACAGGAGCCCCGGTCTTCAGAGCCATATCTAGTATTTTACAAATTTTGAGGCCATGCATTTCACCTAACGAACCTCCATAAACAGTAAAATCCTGAGCGAAACAATATACTACTCTGCCATTGATGGTACCATGACCGCAAATCACACCGTCTCCTGGAATTACGTTTTTATCCATGTCAAAATCCCTACATCTATGTTCGACTAGTGAATCAACTTCCATAAACGAGCCTACATCCAACAATTGCTCTATTCTTTCTCTAGCGGTTAACTTTCCTTTTGAATGCTGGGCAGCGATTCTTTTTTGCCCGCCTCCTGCTTCAGATTGTGCCTTTCTTCGACGAAGTTCGTCGATACCTTCCTTCACACCAGACATATGATGTTAACCAATGACAAGACTTACCCAATTAGCATTACTCTTCGTCAAACTCTTAAAATCGGTTGTTTGAAATCATTTGACCGTTCCCACAACTTTGTTATGAGTATGCGAATAGTAATCGCAAAGCCNGGACTTGATGGTCATGATAGAGGCGCAAAGGTGATTGCTAGGGCTCTAAGAGATGCGGGACATGAAGTAATTTACACCGGTCTACGTAGAAAACCGTCTGAAATAGTTCGTGTAGTAATGGATGAAGATGCAGTGGCTGTAGGTCTCTCTACCTTGTCAGGTGCACACAATGTATTAATTTCAAAAGTTTGTGAAGAATTAATTTCTAATGGTATGAGTGATGTTATTGTTTTTGCTGGAGGGATAATTCCTGATTCTGATCGAGAATATTTGTATTCTTTGGGTGTCAGGGCAATATTTGGTCCCGGCACAAAAACAAGCTCAATAATAGAATTTTTAGATACTATTTCAGAACGTAAAAACAGTCAATTGGATGTGGGTGTGGGTGAAAAGACAGGATGGAGATGGTCTTGAGCTTAGAAAAAAATCTGACCCTTGCTAAACAAGGTAACAGAAGAGAACTTGCAAGACTATTGACACAAATTGAATCGGGTGAGAAATTACCTCTAGATCAATTTGATGAATCATGGGTNTTAGGCGTCACAGGTCCACCAGGTGTTGGTAAATCNACTCTAATTGGTGTGATGATAGAAGAATGGGTGAATAGGGGTGAAAGAGTTGCAGTTTTGGCAATAGACCCCTCCTCTCCAAAGAGCGGAGGTGCATTGCTAGGTGATAGAATGAGAATGTCCTCAGCTGATAATGGAGAATCAGTTTTTATTCGTAGTATCGCTACTAGAAACCATCCTGGAGGATTAATGCCATTTTTGGATTCAATGATTAACCTTCTAAGTTATTGTGGGTGGACAAAAATAGTTATTGAAACTGTAGGTAGTGGTCAATCTGAGATACGAATTATTGCCTTTGCAAATAGAATTATGTTAGTTGATGGACCTGATAGAGGCGATATAATTCAAGCAGAAAAAGCAGGTATTATTGAATTAGCAGACATTATAGTTGTAAATAAATCAGATTTGCCTAATGCAGACAGTGCAGCTATTTCCATAAAGAAATCTTTAGATTTATCCGATAAAAATAATGATACTATCGTAATGCAGACTTCTTCAATTCAACAAAAGGGAATTTCTGATTTANTNGAAAAATTAGACCATATGGCAATAAATAAGGAACGCAATATTTTGAGAATTAAGGAAAGGCTACTATCTAGATGGGATTATAAGTTATTATCTAATTCATCTTTAGGTGATATATTATTAGACTTGGAGTCCGGAGCGATTAACCTAGATGAGGCAATTGAGCTTCTATGATTTTATTTTGATGTGATATATTGACAAGTAATTCAATACCATTGGACATTGATCATGCAAAACATTCAGTGGGTGGAATGAGTGGACATATTTTTCGTAGATTCACTCATGTAATCATGTGTCTGATACCTTTTCTTTACTATACAAGAGGNGATCAACTATCCAAATTAGTATCTATGAACCCCAATCAATTTGTGATATGTTGCTTACTAATTTTGATTTCGTTAGAATTAATCAGGCTTTATTTTGGCATTATAATAGTTGGACAAAGAGAATATGAGGCTAAGCAAATTTCAGCATTGGCTTGGGGTGCATTTGCAGTTTGCTTAGCATTAATTTTTTCTCCAGAATCTAAGAATTTTGATGGCATGGANTCTGGATTATACGCTGCACCATTGATATGGGGNTTGACTTTTGTTGANCCTATAATGGGTGAAATCAAACGTTCTAANAAGGGANTAAAGTTTGCAATAATTGGTGGTTTAATAACNTCATATATCATTTGGTTTTCAAGTTCTTATTTTCTAGGTACGCCAATCCTTGCCTCGTTAATATTGGCGCCATTGACAGTTATTGGCGAATTACCTACAGTAAAATGGATAGACGATAACGCCACAATGGTTCTATTGCCGTTAGNAATTCTACTAATTATTGAACCATTTCTTTGAACTTTCATTTGCGTCATGTTTACATTCTTCCTACATTTCGAAGGCATGATGACAATGGATGACAGTGAACAAAACGAAATTGTAGAATCCACACTTTCTCAAAATACATACGTTTTGGTTTGGGTGATCGCATCCTTAGCATCTTTAGCGATTTATGTCAGATATTTCTAATTTAATCTAAACGCTGAATTAAATACTTCCTATTTTTGGACATATTATGTGTGGGATTACCGGTATTTTTGGTAATGGTGATTCCAGCACTCTAAGGTCAATGTCGGGCAANTTATCTCATCGTGGTCCTGACGGCTCAGGCAGTTTTGAATCTGACATTACTGTTGGTAGTATCTGTTTGGCTCAATCAAGATTAGCAATAGTTGATGTTGAAGGTTCGAAACAGCCGATTAACTCTGAACATAATTGTGTATTAATTCAAAATGGAGAGATATATAATTTTCAAAAGATCAGAAAACAAATTCCTAATTATCCCTGGCGAACTTCAGGAGATAGCGAGGCTATTTTGGCATTGCATCGAAAGTATTCGTTTGATAAGGAGAAAACGTTCGAGATACCTGAAGGTAAGAAGGTTGGTTCACTATTTAGGACAATCGACGCAGACAAGCCAGGGAATAATGCTGAAAAACATAAATCTTGGATTTCTAAATTAGATGGTGTTTGGGGCTTTGCATTATGGAATCCTAAAATCAGAGAGTTAATCCTGTGTAGGGATCCTATGGGTGTGAAGCCATTATTTAGAACACTTTTACCTGATGGAACACTATTGTTTGGTTCTGAAATCAAGTCATTTTATGCACATCCTAATTTTCAAGCTAAGCCCGACATAAATTCATTAGCAGTAAGATTGGCTTTTGAATACCCATTGGACTATACTACATTATTTTCCAATGTGACTTCCGTAGCTCAAGGAACGATAGAGACGTGGTCAATAGATAAAGATGGTAAATCAGTTTTGACCGGAATAACAAGATATAACAGTGAAAAAATTTCTCCAAAAAACTTCTGGGAACCTAGTTCAGAAGCAGAAATACTTCTTCATTCTCTTTATTCGGGTGTGGAAACAAGGATGATGTCAGATGTACCCATTGGTGTAGTTTTATCCGGTGGTTTAGATTCCAGTCTTGTTGCAGCCCTGTCAAAGCAAGTTGCAGAATCTAAAGGATTAGAATGCCCTGATGTATGGACAGTGGCTGAAGACGAGAATAATCCTGATATGATTGCAGCAATTAATGTGGCCGAACATTATGGGCTGAATCATCATAAAAAAATTATAGAACCTGAAAAATTCTGGCATACATTACCAAATTTTATCTGGAGTGGTGAAGATTTAGATATCACAGTATTATTTTGGCAACCTTTATTCGAAGAAATGTCTAAAAAAGTCAAAGTTGGTATTTGTGGTCAAGGTGCCGATGAACTTCATGGAGGTTACTCTAGGTATAAAAAACTCGAAACTCATGCTAAGGTTATTGACAGTCGTCTATCTGATTTTGGTAATTTTTCAATTGACAAAGAGTTGATAGGTTGCGGACAGCCTTGGATTAATGATGATATTTCTGCAGGAAGTAATTTCTCTAATATTACCAAAGCATTACAGTTTGAACTCGATCGAGGCCAATTGACAAATTTCCAGTTAAGATTGGGTGATAGGCATAGTATGGCTTTTGGTGTTGAAGCGAGGATTCCATTTTTATCTAAGGGACATAGAACAATTTCTCATGAAATACCAATAAATTGGAAAATAAATTCTGATGATGAGAAGTTAGCACTTAGATATGCTGCTAGTTTGACAGATTTGCCTAAAGATATAGTGAATCGTCCAAAGATGCCTGCAGGAACTGCAACGACTCCAAATATTATCAAAGACTTGATTTCTGAATTAACTCCGCATGCTAAAGAATGGTCAAGTGAGTATGGGAAACTATCCCCTATGTTAATGAAACAACCTGATATGGCTATCGGAATGAGAATTTTCCATGCGATGCATCTTACAGATAACGAAAAAGGATTCAGAAAAGGCTCTATCATGGATATGGTTAATGATGTGAGTGATTGGAATAGTTTCTAAATTTCCCATCATTCTTGATTATCATTCCCAGACTCAACTTCTATTCCTTCCATCCCTACTATTTCATAGTTTGAAGGAAACATAGCTACAATTACTCCTGCAACAATACACCCAAGTGCCATAAAAAATTCTGATTGAACAATCATTAATTCCAAACCTATGACAACTAGCAATAATCCTCCTAAATTTGAAACCCATACAAGTGTTTTGAAAGTGGATAATGAAACTCCCGTACTTGTTCCTGTCCTCTTCGGTCCAAATTCTGCTCCAAACCTTACTGGGTCATCTTTTGCCATCTAATCACCTATCTATCATTATTATTGCATCTGTTGGGCATGCTAGAACACAAAGTTTGCAACCAGTACATGGATCCCTAAGCACTCTAGCCTTTTTGTTAACATCAATATTCAATATAGGACTGGACAAGGGTTTGTCATAGAGTTCTATAGCATCATCATCGCATACTATTGTACATTGGTCACATCCAATACACAATTCTTCTTTGACCCATGCTACAGTATCTTCCCCTCCCTTCATTGATGCCATTTCTCCGGCCTTCAATGAATTCAACATAATCCGTATCTTGCTTTGTTGTTTCTTACGACGTTCCGCTACATCAGATGCGTCCGTCATGATACTTGCGAAAGCCTCATTCTACTCAATACTATGTTTTCTTTAGTCAGATTAATTTCTCACTAACCTCTCCGTAGATATATGGAAGACCTCCCCAATCTTGACAAGTGGTGGAAAGATCCAATGGTATTAATCAGTGCTCTTTTACCGGTATCAATCTGGTTATTCATGTATCTTTATTTGTCAATTAAAGTTGCTTGGATATCATTTCCTTGTGGCTTATTAGTTGGTTTTTTCCTTTGGCTAATAGCATTAGGTTATGAAAACTCCCGGATGGCTAATGCAACTATAATTGGCGTTGCAATAAACTTGTTGTTTGCTTCAATATCTGCATACTATGCTTTCTTCTAATTTATTGATTTTTAGCATTCACNTGTCTTGCCAAGAATGAAACTACATCCAGTATTTCAAAGTCATGCCTTGGATCTCCTTCAAACTTCAGACATTCGAAATGACTGACACATTTTGGACATGAAGTCAACATTACATCTGCTCCTGTCGCCTTTACTTCATCGAATCTTTGAATTCTAAGTGCTCTACTNTTCTCGTTACAAGACATCATACTTGAAACACCACAGCATAGNCCATCTTCTTTATTGTGTTCCATTTCCACTAAATCAACTCCTTCGACAGCCCTAACTAGTTCTCTAGGCTCTTCATAAATATTCATCTGTCTTCCTAGCCTACAAGGGTCATGATATGTAACTGTCAGGTCTTCTTCTGTTTGTAAGTTCATATCGAATCCATTTTCTATCAAATACTCAGTTGTATGCATGACTTTCATATCATCTAATTCGTAGTCCATTGCAAAAGTCTTGAAGCATTCTGCACATGAGGTAACTAGAGTATCGATACCTGACTCATCCAGTTTCTTTTGATTATACGATTTGAGTTTTTCGAAAACTTCAGTCATTCCTTGCCATTTCTGATCATGGCCACAGCATTTGAGAAAATCTCTACCTAGATAAGTCACTTCTGAACCCATGTCTTCGAATAGAGTGAATGCAGCCGTAGTTGTGTCTCCGAGATTCATTGTTCCTTCATTAACATGGCTAAATATCATTTCTTGATCGATATAATCTACACATCCAGGGTAATAGCCAACATTTGAGTCGATAGGGTAATCATCTACGCTGATGAACGATTCATCCGCACTTTCCTCAGCTTCAGCTGCTAGAACAGCT
This sequence comes from Methanobacteriota archaeon, assembly GCA_002686525.1. GTDB lineage: Archaea > Thermoplasmatota > Poseidoniia > Poseidoniales > Thalassarchaeaceae > MGIIb-O2. The sequence goes on from NZDA01000015.1 coordinate 9,528, forward strand.
TGCAGAAGAGTGTGTGGTATTTCAGTAGCAGGTGGTCCTCCTACAATGAGACTTCTTCTAATGTCTACATATGAATCATAGTCTACAAGTTGGGGGCAAGCGTTGGTACAAGCAGTACAAGTGAGACACGAATAAAGTGGCACTCCATCATCTTCATTATTCCATGAATTATAGATAATGTTTAATTTATCACCTGCGTTAAATAGTCTGACTGGACAAGCATCATCACACAGATCACAACCATAACATTTGTTCATTTCCCATTCGTATCCTCTTGCCATACTCCTCATTAGTAAGAATACCATTGCCCCTACACCCAAACAAGGTATAAACAGTGAATAAATTAGTTTTGCATCTAGACTCTTTGGATTTTTGTGATAAGTGGGATTATCCACCATCATGGATGTCAATTCTGAAGGCTCCATACTTGTCTCTGACCTTAAGATTGCAGTTCCATCATCACCTAGTAATAGGGGTTGGAAAACTGTAATTGAGTAATCCATAATCATACTCACAGATGAATTCACATCATTACTGGTGGAAGTGAAATGTAATGTGTATGATTCACCAGAATCTAAGTAAATGCTGTCAGCAGAACAAGAACCATCTACTGTACTCCACAATGTGTTACTGTTAGAGTCTGTCAAAGTTAGAGTTTGTGAATGAACACCAGCATTTCTCACAGTAGTCCTAAAGTTACAACCGATATCTGCCGGTACTCTTTCAACTCCGAAATCTTCTACATTGAAAACTTGGGTTTCTGTAAAGAATATTTCCTCGTTACCCGATTCTGATCCAGCAAAGGTTTCTTCACCAAAAGCGGCATTTCTCCCAGTTTCAGATGCCGAATGTTGATTCGCACCAGAATAGTCAAAGATTACTTGCTTCGTAGGTTGATAGATGCCCCAGTCGACCCAATGAACAGCGGGAAGAATACAATAGTCAGCGAGGTCTTCTCCATGTGTCAACGTTTGCCAAATTACCAAATTTTGTGAATCCTCATACGGTAAACATTCATCAGACCATTCCGCCCAAACATTCCCTTCTTCCACGTGAAGAAGTGTGTCTGAAGGTTGAGTGCGTAATTTGTCAAGTTCACTAATGTCGTCCATTGCTCCAAGGCCTCCATAATCCCAGAAACCATCTTCATATATCGGCCATGTGACAACACAGATTAGGAAGGCAGCTACTGCCGAACCTACTGCTATTTGTCTACCAATTATAGGGGTCAGTCTTGCACCTAAGGCATTAAGTCCAAATTTCCTCACTGAAAAATAAATTACAGCAAATAAGAATATTCCAGTAAGAATCCAAGGTATTGCATTGAATATTTCTGCAGTCCAAGGTTCCTGTCTTCCACAGAACAAGTATCCGTGAGAATCAGCCCAACAATAATTCTTGAGATCTTTAGCATATAACTCTAGGAAGATATTAATCGAAAACACAGAGATAAACCAAACGTGAGCAAGGTATACTGCTCCAGCAGTTGCGAACCATGGGTCTTCAACACCTCTCTTTTCTCTACCAGGTAAAAATGGTGGAAGTGCAAGAATTCCTACTGGGATGCCTGTAATTGCAGCCCCCCACCAAGCAGCGTTCCAGAATATGTATTCTGCACCAAAAAATGCTCCAATTGGTCCGGCAGGAATTGTATATGAAGGAAGATATTCTCCCCATCTTAGATATCCATAAGAAAATAATACATACCAGTCAGGGAATACGAAACCAGCTTGCGCAAAAGGATCAGCAGCACTGTGTAACGGAGGAGGTATTAACCAACAATAGTATGCCAAAGTTGCAATCATAGATGCAAAAATAATTGTGTCTCTAAGAACTTCTGATGGCCAAAATGGGTGTCCCATGTGTGGCCTTCTTCTTTCTTGGTCACCTTCGATTAAGCTATCTCTTTCGCTGACATAAACGTCCGCTATTCTGCCGAATCTTTCTATTATACCCATTCAAAATACCTCCTAATGTGGCTCCGCAATTCCTTGCACCCAGACGATGAATAAATGTGCAATAATTAGAGTAGTTACAATCACTGGCAAAATAAATACGTGAAGGAAGTACATTCTGGTAACAGTTTGACCGGAAAGTGAGGTTCCAGCGAACAACGCTTTAGCAACCCATCCGCCAATTAGAGGTGTAGCTGTAGCCATATTTATTCCGATTGTAGCGGCACCAAATGCTAGACTGTCCCATGGCAGTAGGTATCCTGAGTAGCCGAAGAAAATTGTAAAGAACATTAATGCTACACCAATTAGCCAGTTCAATTCTCTAGGATTTCTATAAGCTCCTGTGAAATANACTCTACACATGTGCAGGAAAACTGCAGCAACCATGAAATGTGTAGTCCAATGATGAATTGATCTGATGATGTAGCCAAATGGTAGTTGAGTCATTATAAATTCCATTGAAGAATATGCTGGCGTAGGATCACCTTCTCCGCCCGGGACATAATATAATCCTAGTACCGTACCAGTAATTACTAGTATGATAAATGCAAGGAATGATATTCCTCCTAAACAGTAGAGTGGATACCAGTACCAAATGATCCTCAATTTGTATTTCTCAGCATGNGTCAATGGCATTTGTCTATGCATACTGTGATATGCATTTTTACTCATACCCCAATAATCTTGGATTCTAAATCTCGTATCTAGCCAAGAAAAAGCCCACAAAAAGGTCTTCTCTGCCAANCCCATTCCTGAAGCATTAGTTTCTACAGCTCTGAGAATATCTTTCCTAGGCATATCGTCTCTCTCTTTTCTAAGAGTGAATGCAACTAAGACCACTACTATTGCTATAAAAAACCACAAAAACCAAAATTGTATCATATTTTTCACCTCATGCGCAATATGCATACCAGTCTACGAAATCTGGTAAAGCTTCTATCATGTCTCCATTAAGTACGAATGGTATTAATGGCATTCCATTAGGAGAAGGTCCCCCGACTTTTCTAATTCCTATGTAGTCAAAAGGGGTCCCTCTGCTCATACTATTTTTCTCTATAGCGGTAGGGTCGAATCTACTTGAATGGCAAATACAGAACAGTTTGTTACCTCCTGATTCTGTNCCTCCTGCTTCCCAAGTATCGTTTGTGTAATCATTAGCAACTAGTTGCCAACCTGGGATGCAACATAGATGAGGGCACCTTGAGAATACTATAATCAGATTATCATGAATCGATAAAGGTGAATATTCTGGTTTCTCATCCACTTCATATCCTGAACCTACATATTTTCCACCATCACTGTAGCCATCCAAGAATTGGAATCTTGGTTTGTTTGATGCGGGAGCAGAAGCCTTGTTTTCTTCATGTGGTACATAAATCACATTAACCGGCATACCTGACCAAACTCCTTGTGCTCCAGCCATTCCTGTATTGCTACTGGCAGCAGCTTGAACGAAGGAATCATAGCTCATTGGCTCAAGGTGACTGTCTCCATACCAAACGGTATCTTCAGCACCTGTTGGAACCCAAAATCTTACTGCAGTATCTCCNCCTCCAGAGTCTGCTTGNCCCATCAATAATGATGCAAAACCTATGCTTCCAAGACTCGCTAATGTAATGCCTCCTGCAGCAGTATTGAATGAATATCTTAGAAAATCTCTACGATCGATAAGTTTCGACTCCTCGACTCTAGAATCTTCATCCTCCGAAATAGGACGTAATCTAAAATTCCTGCTCATATTATCTACACCTCATATTTTTTCCATCCTTCAGAATCGTTTGGAGTGATATATTTATTTCTTCTGTGCTTGATAATAACTAAATCAGGCATTACAAATCTGAGATAAACAATGCCCATAATTATCAGCGTTGTTAATGTCATCGCNAAAAATAAAGATAATAATTGTTGATCCCAGTGGTTGTATAATCCATAGCTTAGTGAGCCTGCCCAAAAGAGAGTCCATACAATGCCCCAAAGACCTAGTAGTACAACTATTATTGAATCTCCTGCAGGAGACAGGCTCGACCTTACGACAGTTCCAGGAACTGGNTCATTGAAGACTCCATGGTCAATTGCAGAAAGATAGTTTTCTTCTGAAAGCTCAACACCTTCAAGTGCTGTACGNGCATCTTCTACAGATACTTTCCCTGTCTTGACTTGCTTGAGTAATTCTAAAACAACATCATCTCTCATATCTGGTCACCTCTCCTTTCGTGTTTGATTCTTAACCTAAGNAGATTNGATCTTCCTTTGTAGTTTCTAGAGAATCCATATCTCAAGAAGAATCCGCAGAAGATGATGACTATAATTACAGCAAAGAATCCTAGTAACCCTAGCCAATGAGCTCTAAGTGCTGCTCCCATGTGGTGTAAATCAACATGTTTTTCTTTAGGTGCCGGTGGTTCAATTTCNCCATTTCCTGAAAACAACATACGAGTTTGACCATTGTCTGTCCCTTCGTCTAAAGTGACTGTAAGTCTATTCCATCTGTCTAAAGCTGATGGGATCGCATCTCCGTTGACTGTATTACCTGCTATCCAGAAGTTAACAGGTCCATTGCCTGTTTCAGGTGCTGTCCAAACAAAGTTCCATTTCCTATCTTCAGTTTTTGAGCCAGAATCTGTGTGAGTCAATGTACTCTCTTCATCTTCCCAATTTTGGACATGTGATTCAGAACCAACTCCTTCAGAAAGAGTTCCTTGTGTCACTCTCATGGCAAAGCCTCCTGTCTGGGCTCCACCTATTTCTGCACCTCCAATCAATTGCAGAGTCATCGGATAGGATTTACCTGCTTCATAATGGAATGGAACGTGATCTAAAACTACAGTGACTGAATTATCCGGTTCTTCAGCATGGCAAGTACAGCCGGCTAGAGCCACATCTCCTTCCCCATCGGAATCTCCTCCAATGCCTGTGTGGTATGCTTGTGTTGTAGTTGCTAAAAACAGCGCTAATACACCTAAAACCAAGGTCCGACGGCTGACGCGATTGATGTTGTTCATATCTCACACCTATGGACATACCTCGCCACCTGAAAGAGGGATATTAACCTTCCAGTTTGGTGCCTTCGTAGTTACATAATTTAATCTTCATTTTAGACAGTCAAACATCAATAAAACTCAAACCAAAAGTAATCCTCCGAGACCTGTATGTCGGAACACTCTTGGAAGAATATTTACAACCTTTCTACTGACCAATTAAATGATCTTGATGAAGCAGAAGATATGATAGAAATGATGGATTTGACCAAGGCAGAAACAATCTTATTGAAGATGTACAAAGAGGATCCTGGATGCGTTCCTGTACTGAATGTTTTGGCTCACATGTATGGAAGACATTTGTCTGATTTCGAATCAGCAATTAAATTTTATAATTTGGTTTTGGATATTGAACCAGATAATGCTTGGGCAAGAGATGAAAGACGAAAATATAGTAGATATTTGTCTTATGATTGAATTATATTAAACACTAGTTATCTTTCTGAATGCTATGGAACAAGGTGCTCTGCTAATTGTCGGCGTCGGTGGCCTTGGCTCTATTTGGGCAGAAAGAGCCCATTCTCGATGTTCTAAATTTTCAGAGTTATTACTTATTGATGCTGATGAGAATACATTTAATGGAAGTTCTGAAGCACATTGTCTACATCTTGATGCATCTGGTGAAGCCAGAGGTGCAGCCGCACTGCCGATGCTAGCTCAACACAGATTAAGTGAAGGAGTGAAGGAAATACAACCACTATTAGACAAAGCAGAATTAGTCGTATTGATGACTTGCCTAGGAGGNGGAGTAGGTTCAGGAGCATCTTCAGAATTTTCGAGACTTGCTAAAGAATCAGATTGTTTAGTTGTTTCAATTGTAGGTTTTCCTTTTGCTGAACAACCAATCAGGTATCACTTAGCAGAACAATCATATCCTGAATTAGATGAACATTCAGATATTTGTATCAAGGTTAGCTTAGAGAGGCTATCATGGCAATCTAAAGAAAGAAAGCTCGACTGGAAGAAAGGAGCAGGATGGATAGAAGAACTAGTCGAAGGTTTACTTTCTACGTTTGCTAAAGTTGGAAAAATCAATCTTGATTTAATGGATTTCAGAACTATTGTTGGACATTCAGGACAGGCCACAATTTTAGTCGGTTCTGGTACTACAAGTTCACTATCGGATGTAGTTAAAACCGCTCTTAGATCGCCACTTTCAGATTTGAATGTCGAAGGTGCTAAGGGATGTTGGATACAGGTTGAGGGCGGCCAAGATATGACAATCTATCAACTTAATACAGTCGCTGAAGAATTCGTCTCTCTATTGGATGATGATTGTCAAGTTCTTCTTGGTGCACGTTCTAGTGATGAGATGTTGGGGCGTATCAGAATAGTAGCCGTCGTCAGCGGATTGTAGGAAATCTTCGAACCGTTTCATTCGTTAAGTATAACTTTCTCCCATGTATTGTGCCCAAAGTCAAAAAGTCTGCTAGAGGAAAACATCGGTGGGTAGGTTTCCAACTTGATTTTGTAGGCATGTCAAGGAATAAATGTGAAGATTTTCTTTCGGATAATATACAAAATATTCCTGTGAAACTTTTTGATTACAAGAAGAAAGAATCTGTATATTATGGCATTCTAAAGGTCCCATTAGAGCATTATCTGAGTGTAAAAGAAATGCTTAATCAACAAGACAATTGTAAAACTCTGACCTCCTCAGGTAAGATAAAATTAGTTCGTGAAAGGTTGGGCTTAAAATAGCCATTTTAGTTTCTCAATATCTTCTACTTCCTGATTACTATTATGATGAAATTTAATTATTTTTCCACTGTTACTGATCCCAGTAACTCTAATTTTCTTTTTATCTGATTCTAACGAATAACCTCTAGATAGTAACCTCGAAAGACCTCTCCAAGATTCAATTTCAATCTGATCTGGTGGAGAGAAATTGTTCAATAATTTATGCTCTTCAAATAGAGATGATAAGCTTGAATCAATCATTTTAATGAGCNCATGCTTCGTTATTTCTGGATTATTTTTCTTCCATCCTTCAGTTTTGACTTGGTCTATTTTTTTAGATGAATTGTTGAT
>NZDA01000002.1 GCA_002686525.1 Methanobacteriota archaeon
CTCCATCCACATCGCTTTCGACTTTTCTCGACCTGCTGACTCATCATCTTTTGTTCCTTTCATATACCAGTTATTGCACTGTAGCCAAATCTTTCCATTGGAAGAAGCATTACATTTTTCTGTCCATTCTTCTACGGACTTCTGGGTAGGCTCGACAGATTGATTACCATCTTTTTTCATATCGGCAACAAGTTTAGCAATGTATTTGCCTTGTTCTTCACAGAGCAAAGTAACATTGGTGACCGGATTTAAACTCTGAGGTCCAACCATCATGTAGAAGTTAGGCATATCTCTCACGTGAAGACCCCATAGAGTTTCAGGAGAGATCATCTGATAATTGTTATCTTTATTGGCACCAAACTTTTCTGATAGAAGAGTATTATTTTTACCGATAACGGGGAAGGGGATAAGCCCAGCGTCGAATCCTGTTGCATATATAATTACGTCTAACTCGTAATGATCGCCAGAAGCAATCCTCAAACCTTTTTCAGTTATTTCTGTGACACCTCCAGGTTCGTGAACAAGTTTCACGTTATCCTTATTAAAAGTGGTGAAGTAGTCATCAATTATAAGCACCCTTTTGCAAAAGAAAGGATAGTCAGGGGTTAGTAGCTTTGCAGTTTCAGGGTCTTCCACATCGGCTTTGATTCTTTCACCTAGAAGAGCACAGACATCTGAATTCCATTTTTTGTCGTGAAGCTGCTCGAAAGTAAAAGGAATATTTGGATCAGGAGGTAATTCTTTCTTCCAATCAACATGTCTAAGTTTTGTGCTGTATCCACCTGCCTTGAATGCTTCAATTATTTCTGGGGGCGTTGGCTGATCTTCTCTTTCTATGGCCCAAGTAGGAGTTCTTTGAAATACAGTTAAATGTTTAACTTCGTCAGCTATCGAGGTAATTACCTGAGCTGCTGAAGCTCCTGTACCTATTATGCCGACATTTTTACCTTTTAAGTTGATACCTTTATCCCATTTTGCAGTGTGGAAACTTTCACCCTTAAAAGACTCCATTCCCCCCAGTTCTGGCATTCGAGGAGTTGATAATGGGCCGTTGGCGGAAACTACATGAAGGGCTTCAAAATACTCTATTTTATTGTCTAAGCTTAAATTTTTAGCCTCTATGCTCCAAACCCCAGAAGAAAGGTATTCGAGCTTAGTAACTTCATACGAAAATTTAATGTGTCTTCTAATATCAAAATGATCAGCTAGCATTTCTGCATAATCAGCAATTTCATGTTGACTGACATATCTTTTTGAGGGAATAAAACCTGTATCGTCGAGAAAGGGAAGATAGGTATAAGATTGGACATCACAAGCAGCTCCGGGATATGAACCAACACCACCATGACTCCAGACACCGCCAAGCGAATTATTTTTTTCGAAGATGCAAATATCTTCAATACCTTTTTCTTTAAGGTAATGTGCAGAGGTTAAACCAGAAAATCCACTACCAACAATCGCTACTTCATATCTATTCATCTTTTCACCTTATGACTCACAAGCCTCAATAGTTTGTAAAATTAGTGTATTGATTGTCATTGGACCAACGCCTCCTGGTACCGGAGTGTAAGCTAGACTTCTCTCTGAACAAGCCTCTAGATCTATATCTCCGCATTGCTCAGGATGGTAACCTGCATCTATGACTATCGCATCATTCTTTATCCATTCTCCTTGAATAAATTTTGGTATGCCTACAGCTCCAACGACAATATCAGCTTTTTTAATGTGACTTTCTAGATCTTTAGTTCTTGAATGACAAATAGTTACTGTTGCATTTTTATTGAGCAACATGAGCGCCATAGGCTTTCCTAAAATTGGACTGCGTCCTACAACTACAGCATGTTTCCCTTCAAGCTCAAGTTTGTAATAGTCCAAGAGTCTCATGATTCCTTGCGGCGTACATGATCCGAAAGCCTTTTCTCCCATTGACATATTTCCAAAACCCAAGCAAGTAACTCCATCAACATCTTTTGTTATGTCAATTGCGTCAAAACATCTTCTTTCGTCTATTTGAGGTGGAACGGGATGTTGCAACAATATTCCACTGACTTCAGCACTGGAGTTGAGCTCTCTAATTTTACTCAGTAAATCTTCTGTAGAGGTATTTTCTGGAAGCTCAACCTTTAGAGATTTCATACCTACCCTCTCGCAAGCATTTCCTTTCATCTTTACATAAGTAGCAGAAGCTGGATCGTTACCCACTAAAATTGTTGCTAGTGTAGGCACATATCCTTTTTCTTGTTTTATTGTCTCTACTCTTTCCTTAAGTGTTTCTTCTGTTTTTTTGGCAACACTTTTGCCATCCATAATCAATGTCATTTAGTAATTTTCTCATGACATAAAATTAAATGAAATCTATTAGTAATAATAAGTACCGAATTCTCTTTAAAAAAACAGCTAAATAAATAGTGCTATCTTATGGAGAATGTATTAGAGTCTGCAGCTAAGGGAATTTACGGGTTAAATCGTAGATATATATAACTTAATGGGGAAAATTATGAAGAAAAAGATTCTTGCTTTTCTTGTGTTATTGCCTTTTGTTACTTTCACTACTTACGTTTTTTCAGATGACGATGAAGACGTAGAAGCAGTTGTAGTAACTGGTAGTTATATTAAAACTGATCGTGAAGAGATCGATATACCAGTTGATGTCTTTGATAGAGGAGAGTACTCATCCGCGGGTGCTCCTAATATGAGAGAAGTTTTAAGAAACATGCCAGCAATAACGGGTACTATTAATCAGTCCGAGCAATTTAGTGATGGTGGCGGAACCATAGTAGGTTTAAAAAACGTCAATATTCGAAGCTTGGGCATACCTAGAACACTTGTCCTTTTCAATGGTAAGAGAATCGTTGCAAGTGCCGGTACTACAAAAGAAGGTAATGCCTTTGTAGATGTCGGTAACTTTCCAATGATTGCTATGGAAAGAATTGAGGTTCTTAAAAATGGTGGAGCGACTGCTCACGGTACNGATGCCATGGGTGGAGTTTTTAACTTCATAACCAGAGACAAATTCGTAGGATTTGAAGGAACTGCAAGCCATCAAGAAATTGATGGTTCAGATGGTGTTCACGAAGCTGCCTTCATTGCAGGTTTTGAAAATGGCGGAGCTAACTTGGTATTTGGTGCTGAGTGGCAAAACCATCATCCTTTACCAATTCCAGAAAAGCCATATGTAAATATGGCTGGAGGATGGCCTCTTGGACCATCTAGTTTTGGTAATCCAGGTACATTCCAAACTACNCCTNCNNNAAATGTTGTAGCTGANCCTGCTTGTGGAACAGTCNTNCCTGCNCAAGGTGTTGCAGGTGGNGCAGCATCAATTCCNGCAAACTTTAATGTCTANAGTAAATGTGGATACAACTATGTTCCCTTTGGAAACTACATTGATCCTCAAGAAAGACATAAGTTCTTTGCAACTATGACAATGGAAATTAGTGATGATGTTGAAGTCTACGCTGAGGCGCTACATACTCAATTGAGAGCAGATTACTACGGGTCACCTTCTTACCCTCCAACAAATGCTGGTTACTTCACTGTAGTACCAACAGCGTCACCTGGATATCAAGATTGGAAAGCAAACACTCTTCCAACTCTTTCTCAGGACTTGCAAGACGCATACAATGCTAGAGAAGCAGCTGCAGGATCTGTTTACTGGTGGGGAAGAGCTAAGGCAATTGAAGGTCCATCGGCTGTTTTCCAAAACCAAAATGATACTTCGAGATGGTCTGTAGGAGCTAGAGGAAATCTACCCGGAACTGACCTAGGTTTTGATGCATCTGTTACATACTCAACAATGAATAACAAATATCGTTACTATGATATTGTTTCCGAGAGATGGGTAAATGCTGTAAATGGTCTTGGTGGAACACANTGTACTAGAAATGCTGCAGATGCAGGTGATGCATCTAAAGGATGTTACTACTATAACGTGTTTGGCAGTCATTTAACTGCTGCTCCNGGNTCTCCTTTGCACAATAGCGCTGATGAAATTGACTANATAACAGGCGACATGGGTGCAAATACCTCAAGATCACTANTAGTGTTTGATTTCATTATGAATGGCGACTTAGATTGGGAAATAGATGGCAATGCAGTAGCATTTGCNACAGGTTTTCAATATCGTCAAGACGATGTCTCAAATAAGAATTATGGTGATGCAAGATGTGCAGATAATAAACCTTGTCAGCCAGAGCTTCACTTCTTACCAATGACATATGACTCAGCTAATGAGAATAAAAACTATGCGTTCTTTGGTGAATTNTCCATGCCAGTATCAGAAAACCTAGATATAGATTTAGGTGTNAGATACGAAGACTATGATGTAGATGACATAACAGTACCTAAGGTATCTGCTTTCTACAAAATGTCTGAGACGTTGGCTCTGAGAGCTTCTTATGAAGAAGTATTCAGAACTCCAATCATACCTAATGCTATTGATACTTCTTTAGAAAGGATTGGTGGAGAGTACTACGAAGTTCAAACTCCAATTCCAACGAATCTTCAACCTGAAAGTTCAGATAATATAAACCTTGGTTTAATTTGGACTCCAGTTGAAGGTATGAGAGTAAACTTAGATTATTACTCACTGGATATGGTTGACCCCATAGGTAAAGTTTCAACTACAAGTCCTTTGGCTATCTATAATTGTGCTGATGGTACGAATTACAGTCCTCCAGCTGCAAAACCTGATTCTTGCCAATTGATTAACGTTACTACTAATGCTATCAATGGTGAGGGAATCGAAACTGATGGTTTAGATTTCCAGATGCTTTACGACTTTGAGACATCAATGGGTCAAGCTCAAGTTGGATTCAACGGTGTATACCTTCTAAGCTATGATATCGGNGGNTGNTTAACAGCTGGTTGCGATAAATATGATGCAGCAGGTAAATACAATACTAGAGCCACTGGTAGTCCTATAAGAGTAAGATCTATGCCTGAATTAAAAATGAATTTCATGGCTAGTCTTTTCAACGGACCTCACTACGTGAGAGCTTTCGTTAGATATGTAAGTGACTANGATGTTGCTGATAGTTTCGCGAATGCTGGAGCTTTTGCTTCATCTCCAATGGGCTACGATGGAAAATCTATTGACGATATGATCACAGTTGATCTTCACTACACTTATGCTGTAAATGATGAACTAGATCTNTCGTTATCAATTGTTAACGTTGCTGATGAAGATCCTCCAATGGCTCCTCATGAGCAAGGATACGATGCCTTTACTCATTCTCCGCTAGGAAGAATAACTACAATGGCATTGAAATATTCCTTCTAATAAAGGATAGAAAAAAAGGCTCTTTCGGGAGCCTTTTTTTTATTTCTCTCGATTAATTTTTTTCATATGCATGTATAATCGCTTTTTTTTCGGGGCATAGCGCAGCCTGGTAGCGCACCTGCTTTGGGAGCAGGTGGTCGCAGGTTCAAATCCTGCTGCCCCGACCACTTAAAGTGAGTAACGATCAAATAGTAATAATAGGCGGAGGACTTCAAGGACTAGCCACTGCTTTTACATTACTTCAAAGAGGCGAAAACGTACTTGTTCTAGAAAGAGACAATGATGTGGCGTCATCAGCAAGTTTTGCCAATGCTGGCATGCTTACTCCGTCTCAATCTGCACCATGGAATTCCTCTGAGGATATTCTTCAAATAATTGCTGGAGTTGGTAAAAAAGACTCTCCAATGACTATCAACCCTTTTGTAATTCCTTCCCTAATTCCTTGGGGTTTGAAATTTTTACTAAACTCAACACCCAAAAGATTTAACAGAATAACTTCTAATTTGTTTGATTTAGGTACTTACAGCAGAAATATCACTAAAGATATCAGAGAGAAATTTAATTTATCATATGACCATTCTGAGAATGGCACCTTAAAGATATATAGAAAAGAAGAGAATTTTAAAAAAGCNGTTGAAAAAATTAAANATCTTTTTCCTGACCAGGCGGGCACGAATATTCTNGANAGCACACAGCTNATTCAATTGGAACCTCAACTCNAAGATATACAGAATGATTTATGTGGAGGAATTCATTTTTCTAATGATGAAATAGGTGATGCATATAAATTTTGTAAACAATTAGAAGATTTAATTAGGTCTAATGGTGGACGAATATTAACCAACACAAAAATCAACAAAATTTTAGTAAATAAAAATAGAGTTAATTGTGTTGTTACTGATAGAGCCATCCTCCAAGCCGAAAGAGTAATTCTCACAGCAGGTAGTTGGTCAAGAGAACTATTNAAAAANGTTGGATTAAATTTACCTGTCAGACCNGTTAAAGGCTATTCCTTAACATATGATACTCATGGCTTAAACAATGTTCCTAAAATCTCATTGGTTGATGAAAGTATCCATACTGCAATTACTCCTTTTGAAAATCGAATCAGGATTGCAGGAACAGCAGAATTTGTAAATTTTGATGATTCNATTCATCCAAAGAGGGAGGCTTATTTAAACAATATGTTGAGGAATATTTATCCAAACTTATTCACGCAGATTGATAGAACAGAAGGAAAAATCTGGCATGGATTTAGACCAATGAGCGCTGATGGTCTNCCTTTCATAGGTCAAACAAAGATAGAAGGGCTTTTCGTAAATTGTGGACAAGGCCATCTTGGTTGGACTCTGGCAATGGGNTCAGCTGCATTACTGGCTGATCAAATTCAAAAGAAAGATTCTGATATCGATATAGGGCCTTATTTAGCTAATAGATCNATTTAAAAAATTCATTCTTAATTGATCAGCATAATATATAATCCGCGCGTCTCCTCGTAGCTCAGTTGGATTAGAGCAACTGCCTTCTAAGCAGTGGGTCGCAGGTTCGAGTCCTGCCGAGGAGGCCATCTCTCTCTTNTATGAAAAAACTTCTACAATAGTTTATGATAAGTTTGAATTAACAGGACTATCGTATGAAAAAAATCTATCAAGCCGTATTAATGTCTTTTCTATTTGGAGTACTGCTCTCTTGCTCCGAAGAAAATATGACTAACTCTACCTCTGACCATGAAGAAGGACCTTTCTATGTTGAATTTGTTTCTTGTGTAAAAGGTAATGACTATAGTCTGACAAATCTCTCAAACATGATCGAATCTTGGAGAANGTTACCTATTTCTGATGATTTGAGAGGTTCTTATTTGTATGATCCAGTCAAAGAAGAAAATGCATTTGGTCCAAGCATGTGGTGGGAATTGGAATGGGAATCAAAAGATGCAGCAGATGCAGCATGGAGTAACTGGGCTAATGATGATGCGGTTATGGATTGGTCCAATAAATATCAAAATGTCATGTCATGCGATGGAGCTGGAAGAAATGCATGGGACATATTGATACCTGTTTCTTCATCTCATTTTGGTGAATCAAATGAATCTGGTTATTTTTATAGTCAGTATTGGACATGTAATTACAAAAATGGAGCTGGTAGAGATGAACTAGCAAGCTTTCTTCCAATGCATTCTGCAAAAATAAAATCTTCTGATCTGCAGGGAACGGGTTATCACTATGGAGTGTATTTCGATCGAAGATCAGAAGACGCCTCTCATTCTGATGTTTCAGCTAGTCACGTGTGGGGAGAATGGGCAGTTTCTGAAGAGGCTATGGAGTTACAGAATAAAAATTTTNCTGATAATTTTCAGGAAGTCTTTGCTGAATTTGATAAATTAGCATCTTGCCTAGATGGGCCGGATATATTTAATTCTTGGATTCTTTATGCAAAAGATACTCCNGATTACAGTCCAAGCTTTTAGATTGTTTTTTTAACTTGAAGACCATGTTTCCGGGAGATAAAATATTTTAAGTTTTTCATGTTTGTCTAAATGGTCGGTTTACACATATCAGTTTACGGTGAGGTTCAAGGTTCAGGATTTAGATCTTGGGCTAAAGATCAAGGTTTGAAATTAAACCTTACAGGTTGGACCCGTAAAGCTTCAGATGGCTCTATTGAGATTTTCGTTCAAGGCGAAGAGGATNCCATCAACGCCTTTATATCGCTATGTTGGGATGGCCCATCTTTTGCTCATGTAGACGATGTGTTGGTTCAAGATGCAAGTCATGACGAATCTCTAACAGGATTTGAAATTTATTAAAATAATCATCTCCTAATTTTTTTAAGTGTTAAAATATNGCTTTTTTGGTGGGCGTAGCTCAGTTGGTAGAGCCCTGGATTGTGATTCCAGTGGTCGTGGGTTCGAGCCCCATCGCCCACCCCAAAAGGATAAATTATGA
>NZDA01000016.1 GCA_002686525.1 Methanobacteriota archaeon
TCAGGTGCAGGACTTTGTGAAGAAAAAGTGGTTAGATCGGTAGTAATAGAAGCGGCAGATAGGATTAGTGATCTAGAGAATAGAGGTGTTCGNTTTGATAAAAAATTAGATGGNGAATATCACAGNGTTAGAGAAGGAGGGCATTCTAANCGAAGAATTTTACATTCAAAAGANGCNACAGGGGCNGAGATTGAAAGAGCACTNTCCAANATTTCCTCNATGGAAATAAATGATAATTTAAAGATATANGAAAATTGGATGGCAGTNGATTTNATACAGAAAAAGTACGGNGAACCAGGAGAAGGAATTGTTGGATTATGGTGCNTATCACCGTCTGGTACTGTCCATACATTACCTGCTAANGCAATTGTTTTGGCTACAGGAGGAGTAGGTCACCTTCANTCATCAACAACAAATCCATCCATAGCCACTGGAGATGGGGTNGCGATGGCTTTNCGTGCAGGTGCTGANATAAAGGATATTGAATTTATTCAATTTCATCCGACCGCTTTGGCCAGTAATAANTCAAAGCCATTTTTGATTACTGAAGCNTTGAGAGGGAAGGGNGCAACCNTGATGATGGAAACTGATTATGTAAAATGGAAAAAATCNNCNNNAANGTCNCCTGAGGAATTCTCGTTCATGTGGAAATACTGTGAAAATGGTTCATTAGGCACTAGAGATATCGTTGCAAGAGCCATAGATTCAGAACTTAAAAAATCAGGTGATAAGAATGCTCTGTTAGTTACAGAGCATCTAGATAGGAAAGAATTAGTCGAAGAATTTCCTAATATAGAAAAGAAATTATCAACTTTTGGGATTAATCTAGGTATAGATCCAATACCTGTAATTCCTGCAGCACATTATATGGTTGGAGGAATTGATGTAGATCATTCAGGTAGAGTTAGATTAGGGAATTCNGTGATAAGAGGTTTGTATGCNATTGGAGAGGTCGCCAGNACAGGACTNCACGGAGCTAATCGTCTTGCNTCAAACAGCCTACTTGAAGCAGTAGTTTATTCGGAAAGAGCNGCAAAAGATTTGATAGAAAAAGCATCAAATAATCAATTGCAAGACTTACCATTAAACCTACCTCTGTGGCGAGCTGAAAACTTAGAAGAATTAGTTGAACACGCTCCCCTTCGTACTGACCTACATACTTTGAGGACAACAATGACAATGGATGTTGGGATTGTAAAAAATAGTAATAGATTAAGGAGAGCTAAGAGGAGAGTTGAACATTTGGAAGGTGAAGTAACTAGAGTTTGGGAAAAATGTAAACCTACTCAAGACCTAGTTGAATTAAGAAACCTAATCCAAGTTGCAAAACTAGTTGTTGATGCGTCTATAAATAGGAAAGAAAATATTGGACTCCATTACAATCTTGATTTAGAAAACTAATCTAAACTAGACGATTTTTCAATTCCCTTAACTAATCCATGTAATATGGCATTGCAAGGAGTTGGAATTCCTTCGTCTTCTCCACGCATTACAACAGCACCGCATAATGAATCAATCTCCGTTTTTCTNCCTGCCATAATATCTTGAAGCATGGAGCATCTATTCTCAGGAGATATTGAAACTACCTCCCTTAGATAACTCTCAAGATTAATTTCTCCTAAATCAACCCCACTTGAACGTGCCACAATGGCGGCTTCTCTCATAGCTTGCATGGCTTGATTCCAAAGAGATTCGACTTCCAATAAAGCCCCATTCCTTACACCAGCAATTGAACAAACAGGATTTATAGCTACGTTGATTAGAAGTTTTTTCCATAATATTTGTTGGATATCATCTGATTTCGAAGCATTTAAACCGGCATCATTTAGTACATTCAAGATACTTTCAGAATACTTTTCACCTGCATCATCCAAAGGTCCAAAGATAATTTCACCTCTTCCAACCCAGTGAACTTCTCCATTACTGTCACGCCATGCTGCATGTGTTACAGAACCTACAACTACTCTATCTCTTCCCACTCTATAGCTAAATTGTTCAGCATTTCCCAATCCATTCTGGAGAGTTAACACACAACCCTGCTCATTTACCAATTCTGATGAAAGCTTAGATAAATCAATATTATCTACAGTTTTACCACAAACAATTACGATATCACAAGTATTCCTAATTTGCTCAGAAATAGAGTCTTCACTACTATTCACAATTAGATATCTCTCGCTAGGAACTACCTCAATACTACCTTCAGGAGTATGCAATACTAAACCAAGTTGTGAAAGATTTTTTGCAGTATAACCTCTTGAAACACAAACAATATCAATATCTGTATCAGATAATGCTCCAAGAATTATTCCTCCGATAGAGCCGACGCCTAGAATGGCCACTCTCAATTTAAACAGCCCCCAATTGGACACTTTGAAACAAAATTCAATACCAGTCCGCTCGAGTCCTGTGAAATCCAGAAAACTCTCCAAACATCATCATCGTCATCAGTGATTGAAATTTCTATATCAACGCTACCATTAGATGGAATATGATTAGGGACTGATAGAATTAATGAATCATCGCTCAGTAGGTTGGTAGAAATTTCGACATTGAGAGATATATTTTCTACTTCATTAGACTGAAGAGAAAAAGATGTGAGAGGTAAAGCAGAATCTGTCAATGGAAAATCATCTAATGTGACGCTGATTCCATGATTTAACATGTAAACTTGAGACGAGGAGTTTACGCAGTTTACTAACCACCCATCGCTAGGAAGTAAGAGATTTTGACTACCACCCTCGCCGATAAATATCAGAGGAGACCCTTGAATCAAGGATAAGTTATCCACTGACTCAACATCAATTGTTGGAAAATCACCTTTGAATGGACAATAGGGAGATATCCCTTCATCTGAATATAATATTCCCTCAGATAAGTTATCAAGACTGATTCCGAATTCAGAGTCTGTAAAGATAGAAATATAAGAATTATTTATTGGTAAACGCCAATTAATTATATCTCCATTATCCTTTCTGAACTCCAAGTTCGGAGCCATTTTATAACCATAAATCACAGAGTTATTTTCTGAATTTGATAATGGAGGAGGCTGAACTGCTAAAGATTCCCAACCCCCTCTATCAGAAATTAGACAGATTTCATGGAGACCTTCTTCAGATAAATGGCCAGAGCTTTCTAATGACCAAAATGGATTTGAAGTAACGGATAGATTCCCAGTCTGATTATTTTTTACTTCAACCGTATTACAAATCTTATCATTTATAGAGAGATTTTCTCTCTCCCAAACCGGACTTGGCGAAGTAAAATCATTGTAGGTAATAGAAACGAAATGATCATAATATATTCCTTCTGATTGAATTATGAAACGTAATTGAACTGGTGTTTTCTTGCTAGGCTCAGTGTCATGAATTGAAAAATTGAACATAGCAATATTTTTTTGATTAATATTTTTAAAATCACAAACCATTTCATCATCGAAACATTCTGAATCTATTTTCCATCTATTCGTATCACCATCAATAAGAATTATTATCGAACCGGATATCGATAAAACACCAGATGTCTTCAATTGAAACGATTTATTGACATTATCCCAAGAGTCACTTGAAAAATCAGTTTCCCATTCAGAAATATCCAGACCACCGTCCCAATTTTCTATATCCTGTACTGGATTCAAACCAGGGAAACCAATTAAGATAATTACCACGGAAAAAGTGATTAAATAGTCTCGTGATTTCTTATCTAATCCTGTAGCTTCATCAACAATCAATGCAACAGGGATATGTTCTCCACTAAATCTTCGCCAAGAAGCTAATGATGCTAGAATTAACCAAGGCCAGAATGTAGTTGATAGGAAGACTAGACACATCAAAGTCAGTGTTAACAAGAAAATTGTGGTTGAATTGGTCCCTTTATCAAGATTTTTAGAGCCTAGAATTGAGTGAAGAATTCGGTCACCAGGAAATCCAGGAATTGGCAAAATTAGTATCCAACCAATAATTGAAATTCCAAAACCTGCTAGTGCTAGAGGGTGTAACCATTGGAGTTTAATTAGAAAATCATCACCTATCAAAAAATTAGATATTAATTCTACAATTAAATTGGATTGTAATAATAGAGGTTCAGAAATTGATTCAGGAGGATTTGTAGTTGTTAAACTCAGACCTACAAGGGAGAATATTGAACCAAATGAAATCAGAGTGATTACCGAAGATAATTCAATTAAACCCAGAGAATATCTATTAGGATAGGTAATAGTGTCTACTCTTTTTTGACCGAAAACTCCGACTATACCAAATGGCCAGAAAGGAGAGATTAAGGGAAATGCAATAGGTACAAGATTACCTACATCGACATNAAACATTGAAGCAACATATTTTCTGATNAGGTGAGCTGAAAAAATTGTAAAGAAGATNGGNGTACTAAAAAATAAAAATGATTCNATNAATAATTCATAACTAAATATTGATTCNANATTTTNAAATTGTGAAATCCAGTAACATCCAGCTANTGTTGTNAAAATGAACATTGTAAACCAAATTAATGATTGCTGCCAAGATGGAACGTTTATTGGATCAACAGGATATCTNGTTACGGATAGAATTGGAGGATTNCCCTCATCNAGGAGCCCTATCAAACTNAGAGATTTCAAATGTCTATTTAANTCACGAATATCTTTACTGATGTCACCTCCTTCACGAGAATTTATTTCCCAAGAAAAATCACTCAATCCTGACTGATTACCCAATATGAAATACCTGCTGCAAATTTCTTCCAGTAGTTCTCTTTGNCCCCAAGTATCAACATCAATCACTATTGATTCAACTTCTGACACATTCACACCTCCCTCTCAACACACACTGATGATAGAGCATCCCCTATCAAACCGTGTGTATGACATTAAGAAAAAAATCAAAAATCACTTATTCTTGAATCTCTTAAGTCGGAAAGTTTCCTCTCTCTCCATCTCCTCAAGTCTAAGTTGGATAAACGATTGGGCTTCTTTCATCTCTGGAATAACCACAAATTCTAGAGCATTAACTCTTCTTTTTGTAGCTTCTATTTCTTCCAATAATTTCTTCAAAGTAGCTTCCATTTCAGCCGCCTTGACAATTTTTGCAATCAAAATCGAATAGGAATCTGCTGATTCATCGATATAGGGAGAACCACCTATAATTCCAGTAGGTCTAGTTTCAACTGTTGTAGTAAGATTTGTGCCATCTACCTTTGGTACAACAACTCCCATGATATTTCTNCGAGAAACNGTCACCTCAGGTCCNGTTGTTGCTGCTATGGCAGCACTCTTCACAGCTAAACCTCCTTCNATTGAAGATGCAAGTGCTATAGATTTCAAGGCATCCCGATAAGTACCAACAAGTTCTTCTTTAGCAGCTATCATCTCTGCTAATAATGTACGGAACTCNAAGAATAATCCATCCCTTTTCATTTTTAACAGATTATATCCGCTTGAAGTCTGTTTNATTCTACGTTTNANATTTATCAGTTCAGAACGGGTTGGTTTGATGTCTAAAGCCATCTATATCATCTCCTAATNAATAAAAATCATTCTTTTTTCTCTGTTGGGTGATATTTATCAATCCACTTCTGATCTAAACGAACTAGATATTTAGTATCGATATTTGTCAATAGTTCCCAAGCATAATCTAAAGTCCCTTCTCCGATAGATCTATCTTCATCACGACTCTGTCTCAAGAATTGATTCTCGAAAATATCTGCGAACTTGAGTAATTGTAGATCTCTCTCATTAAGAGCATCTTCTCCAACAATTGCAACCAGTCCTCTTAACTCTCTACCTTGAGCATAAGCAGCATATAGTTGATCTGATACTGATTTGTGATCTTCACGAGTCTTACCATCACCNATTCCAGCATTCATTAATCTAGATAAAGACGGCAATACATTAATCGGTGGGTAAATTCCTTTCTGATGAAGTTCACGAGAAATAACAATCTGACCTTCGGTAATATATCCTGACAAATCCGGTATTGGGTGAGTAATATCGTCTCCAGGCATAGTTAAAATTGGGAATTGTGTGATTGAACCTTTCTTCCCTTTAACTAATCCTGCACGCTCATACAACATAGCTAAGTCTGTATACATATAACCAGGGTAACCTCGACGTCCTGGAACTTCTTCACGNGCAGCTCCTATCTGACGTAGAGATTCACAATAGTTGGTCATGTCAGTGTATATGACTAAAACGTGATANTCATGCTCAAAAGCNAGATATTCNGCAGCAGTTAGNGCTAATCTTGGAGTAATTAGTCTCTCAACCGCNGGGTCATCTGCAAGATTTACGAAAAGGCAGGCATTCTCTAGAGCACCTGTTCTTTCCAAGTCATGAACGAAGAAATTGTATTCTTCGGCAGTGATTCCCATTGCACAGAAAACCACAACGAAATCATCATCACTGTCGACTAATTTTGCTTGTCGAGCGATTTGTAACGCAATATCATTGTGAGGAAGACCTGAAGCACTAAAGATAGGTAACTTTTGNCCTCTTACTAGGGAAGTACATGCATCAATTGCTGAAATACCAGTTTGAATAAATGATGATGGACTTTGTCTCGAATATGGATTAATAGCTGCACCAATAATGTCAGCCATTTCATCGGCAACAATAGGAGGGCCTCCATCTCTTGGACGTCCTGCTCCATCAAGAATTCTACCAATCATGTCTGTACTTACTGGTAATTTGAATACATCTCCAAGGAATTTTATTCCGGTTTGCTTATCTATAGATGCTGTACCTTCGAACACTTGCACGATTACTTGATCATCGGATGTATCTAGAACCTGTCCATTCTTGATTGTTCCATCTGTAAGCCTTANCTCCACGATTTCTCCGAAAGCAACAGGTTCAGTCTTATTTAGGAACACAAGAGGCCCCTTTACGTCTGTGATTGTTCTATATTCTTTTCCAGTCATTTTTACCACCTCTAATTAGCCTCCATAGTATCTGCAATTTGCTTAATCATAGCCTCTAACATCTCATCAATTCTTTCATCATANCCTGANTCGAATCTGCCTCTCATCAGATCTGTACGAGCTGGTATGTTAACTACATCCTCTAATGCAGCACCTCCTGCAATCGCCTTTTTCGATTCTTCTTGGAAAGAAAGAATGGCTTTGGCCATATTATATTGTAATTTTAAGTCACTGTAAGTATCTACATCGTGGAAAGCATTTTGTTGCAAGAAAAATTCTCTAATCATACGAGCAACTTCAAGAGTAAGTTGTTGATCTACAGGTAGTGCATCTGATCCAACTAACTGGACAATTTCTTGTAATTCTGCTTCAACTTGTAGAAGAGCACTGATTTCCGTTCTGATTTCTGGGAAGTCGCTCTTGATATTATCTCTGTACCACTGATCGAGAGATGGAGGATACAATGAATAAGAATTCAACCAGTTAATTGCAGGGAAGTGCCTTTGTCGAGCAAGCCCTGCATCTAGACCCCAGAATACCTTAACAATACGTAATGTACCTTGGCTGACCGGTTCTGAAATATCTCCACCAGGAGGTGAAACCGCACCAATTACTGATACTGAACCGTCGCCCCCTGCAAGAGTTTCTACACGTCCAGCTCTCTCATAGAATTCTGCTAAACGACTNGANAGATAAGCAGGATATCCTTCTTCTCCNGGCATNTCTTCCAATCTTGAAGANATTTCTCTCATAGCTTCGGCCCATCNACTAGTTGAGTCCGCCATCAAAGCAACGTCATAACCCATATCTCTGAAATATTCTGCAATTGTTATTCCAGTATATACAGAAGCCTCTCTAGCTGCTACAGGCATATTGGATGTGTTAGCAATCATGGTAGTTCTATTCATCAATGCTTCACCTGTTTTTGGGTCCATTAAATGAGGGAATTCGTCAAGTACTTCTGTCATTTCATTTCCTCTTTCTCCACAACCAATGTAAACAACAATATCTGCATCTGACCATTTCGCTAGTTGTTGCTGAGTTACAGTTTTTCCTGAACCGAATGGCCCTGGGATACCAGCAGTTCCACCCTTAGCTAATGGGAAAAGGAAGTCAAGTATTCTCTGTCCAGTTTGCAAAGGAACTTCAGGAGCGTGCTTCTTTGTAAATGGACGAGGAGTTCGAACAGGCCATCTTTGCATCATTTGGATTTCCGTACCATCATCTAATGTACAAACTGTCTGAGTTACATTGAAGTCTCCAGAATCTATTTTCTTGATAGTTCCTGAAACACCTGGAGGGACCATGACTCTGTGTTCAATAGTTTTTGTCTCCTGTACAGTTCCTAAAATATCTCCAGAAGATACCGTATCACCCTTCTTAGCGGTAGCATTGAATGCCCATACTTTTTCTAAATCGAGACCATCTGCATCAACACCTCTTGTAATGAAAACACCCATTGTTTTCTCCAATTCAGGCAATGGTCTCTGAATACCATCATAAATTTTAGTCAATAATCCAGGTCCCAGCTGAACTGACAAAGTTTGTCCTGTTCTTATCACCGGTTCCCCAGGTCTCACACCAGAGGTTTCCTCATATACCTGAATTACAGATTGATCACCGTGTAACTCAATGACTTCACCCATCAGACCTTCATCACCTACGCGCACCACTTCATACATTCTCGGAGAGATTCCTACTGCAGTTACAACTGGTCCGGAAATACGATAAATTACTCCATTTTCTTTACTCATTTCATTTCACTTCCTTTATTTTTTTCTAGGATTATTTCCATAAGTCGACTCCTAGTGCCGATTTAATAGACTCTCTGAGGGTATTATCCTCTTCAGTCCCAATACCCAAAACTGTGGGCGTGATACTCTCAGACAGTTGAATACGCAATCTTTCTGGGAGAAGTAATAAGTCAGAGTTATCAATTACGATAACTCCTATGTCTTTTTCATTCAATAATGACTTCATTATTGTTGACATTTCTTCCAAATCTTTTGGATTATAAAGTCTCAAAACACCTGCAAGCTGGAATCCGAGTGTGAAATCTAATGAACCAACAACAGCAATTTCCATCATCTCACCTCAAAAATCCATATGCGCTTCTAAAACCTCAGATGTGAGGCCAATCGTCTTACCGCGCACTAGAAGACGAAGGTTTTGTATTTCCAGAACTTTACGTTCTATGTAGTAAATTACTGGGAAGGCAGAAACAGGGTTTAGATATGCGAAACGGCGTAAGATAGCATGTCTTTTATGAGTCAAAAGAGTTGCTATTGGATCTAAAGATCCTATTGCATCAGATTGTTCAACCGCCTCATCGAAACCTACATCATCGAAAGCTTTACTTCGCCTCAAAGCATCAAGAATTCCCTCACTAGATGTTGCTTGAGAGACTTGTGCCATCACCGATTGAGAAATTCTTCCACCTGGAATTACCATCTGTAAACGTTTGTCTGGAGAAATGTTCTGACGAAGTTCACGGAATTGATTAATTATATTTCGATGATCTATTTCGGTTCTGATAAATTTCATTAAGTGTATATTTGAGTCTCTACCTTTCGATACTTTCAGTGCATGGCTGTAATATTGACGATCTAAGGCATCTTCCATTTCCTCTAACGTAGGTTCAGTACCCTCTAGCTTTGCCAGTTCTCTACCCCATGGAGTTCCCCCCATGGCATTTGCAGCTTCAGAAACGGTTTCAGTAGTTCTTACAATATCAAGCCAAATGGCATTCATAGGATTTTCAGAAGGCAAAATCTGCGATTCTATTAATTCATCTGAGCAACCTCCATTAACAGCTCTTAGTACCGTTTTTGCTTTTTCATAAGCAAAACGCTCAACATAAATTGAAACTATGGACTTAAGTGGGCCTTGGCAGAATTTCATTACTTCGGATAAATCATTATCAAGATTATGGAAAAGAGCTGCTTCTACTGCATCTGCACCACTCATCCTAGCTGAATAAATGTCCATCTCATTTCGATAACCCAATTCACCAATACTTGCGCCTATTGATTCAGGACCTGTTTGTAATAATTGCCTCATTCTAGTGGGATCAATTAATGATGCTTTGCGTGCTTTCGCTCGGGCTGAAGCATTGTAGACATTTGAACGACCACTTACTATACCCGACATCTAATCACCATTAATTTCCAAATAAAGTCTTATTTACTGCCCCAAGATTTGCTTTCCAGGCTTCATCTAGACGGCTGTCGAATCGATAATCTAGAACTATCGAACCATCTTTCGATTCTAGAACAAAGCCACCAAGACCTTCTACATCCTCTCCAAGAGTAAAACTTCCTTTTTCCAATACCTTACGATCAGTGGAAACCGGACGTAGAACCATGTCTTTCCCGGATTTACTTGCTTCTGCTAAAAGGTTTGCAAGAATATCTGAACGACCTTCTAAGTCTGGCGAAGCTACTGCTAAGCGAATTGACTCCCAAGTCTCATCTAATTCTTCACGTCTAGCGATTAAAAGATGCTTTTGGTTTGCCTGTTTTGCCGATGCAACTACTTCCACTGACAATTGCGCGCTTTCACGCTCAGCACGCGCCTTTACATCAGAAGAGAAGATATCTGCTTCGGCTTTAGCCTCATCTTCAATCTGTTTGGCTTGTTGCTTAGCGGTTGCAATAATCGATTCAGCCTCTGCTTTCGCCTGTGCTGCGATTTCGTTTGCTAATGCATCCAATGTCATTTATTATACCTCAGTTTAATTTCATTTAGGAAACTTACATTATTCTGCTTAAAGCAAGAATATTGAAAGGAATCCGAAAAGAACGATTGTCTCTGGCAGTGCAGTAAAAATCAGCCCATTTACGAACTTACTGCTATCTTCAGCGATCATTCCAACTGCAGCTGCACCGATTGGCCCCTGGCTTAATCCAGTACCAATTCCAGCTAGACCTAGTGCAATTCCTGCACCTAGGTTTTTGTATGCAATCTCTGTTGACCCATTATCTTCTGCCTGAACGCTACTAGCAATCATCACAATAGATGATAATGTCAGTAACAAACTCATTCCTCTCATTTTATTTCTGTTATTCATATTTTTTTCCTCCATTTTTTCTAAGCTTTTGCTTGGAATGTGATATCACTCGACCTCCACGAAGTGCGAGCGGAAACCGAAAGGCTCGAATGCCTCCCCGCTTGAATCATAATATTGCCTCATCCATTCTACGAAATGAAGCCTTGCTGCATGTATGTTCGGACTGAATACTCCCAATACCCAGGCAAAAATCTGTACAGATAACCATCCGATAAAGAAAAATGGAACTAATAACAAGTCAGCATCCATCATCGGCTCCCACAACTTGTTTCCAGTTTCAGCAATCTTAACTCCTACAATACCTACTGCGAAAAGGCGAACATATGAAATTACAGATGGCATCATACCAATAGCTTCGATAGGGGCGAGGATTAAACTAACAGCAATAGGAATTCCATGATAATTATAGAGAGTCCAAATAAGCATGACTACAGCGGAAAGAGCTATCGCCGCACCCGGTTGAAGTAGATACTCAGCATCTTCAGGGCCGAGGAAACCGTATGTAAACATGAAGCCTCCAACAAGTAATACGATCCATGCACCATGTTCGAAGAATGCTGCAGCTAACCCTACATGTCCATGATCGGTTCCGTAAAACAACACATCCCGGAAACCAATTAGTTTACCGAAAATAATGTGAATAAATCCAACGTATATTGTCAATACTATNAGATCTTCTAAATGAGTCCCTACCCTATGGAATGGGAAATATAGGTTAATACCAAACCCTAATTCTAGTTCAGGNCCGTAGCCATGAGCNGAATCNGAGAGAGGGTAAAGGTTCGCAAGGAATGCAACNGGAGAAAGGTTGTCACCATATACGTAGACACCATCAATCTTGGTCTTTTCATACATGAAAATCTCCCATCCTGCAAACTCTGCGTAAATATAACCAAAAGTTAGAGTCCCTAACCCAATGTAAATCAAGAACTTACCACCAAGTCTAACCATTTCATTGGTATTTGCNTTACTAAATACAAAGGCACCTAAAGCAATAGTTACCAAACCATATGCCATNTCACCAAGCATCATCCCAAAGAATATCGGATATGTTACAAACATAAACAGAGTAGGNTCGATTCTNCCATAAGCAGGTCTACCTACAGCATCAGTCAATAATTCCATAGGCTTACTCAACATCCTGTCTTTGTAAGAAATTGGAGGCATCTCTTGGTGATGATGATGGTCTGAGTGGCCATGTCCTCCGCCACCTGCTTCTATCTTGAAAGGTGTAACTTCAGAGTACAGGCATGATTTGGTTAATGCAGACTGTACTTCTTCCGAACGTGAAAGTTCAATCCATCCATCAACAAAAAATGCGTGTTCTGAAACCGCTAATTTCACTGGTGCAGTGAGTATATCATGTTCTCTTTCTAATAACTCCAAACCACATGCCAATGAAGAACCATACTCATTGCTCCACGATTCAATATCATTAGAAATCGAAGATTTTTCAGCCATTAATTCACTAATTTGGGACCTTAAATCTACAATTAATTGATTAGGGTCACCAGAAATTCCTTCTGGAATGTTAATGGCTTGAAATCCTAACTGATTCAGTAGCGATTGTGCGTCATTTGATTGTTCAGCTTTAACAAACAGAGCAATTACTTTGCTGGCATTTATTGAACCTTGGAAAAATAAACCTTCAATTGCTCCGTCTTGTAACTCTAATTCTATGTCGGAAAAGTTTCCAGAAATAGTTCCAATAAACGAATTCAGAGTTGAATAACCACTCAATAGCTCGACATCTAGATTCAGAGAAGAAAGTAATTCTATGGTACTCTCATCTTCTTGTAGAGATGAAAGGCGCCCCTCAACTGAATCTAAGCGCGTGCTCTTTTCTAATAGTTCATCAACTGCTTTCGACAGTGGGCCATCTAAATCTGAACGTACTTTGTCGGCAGAAACAGGGTCCTTTGGCCCACTAAAATCTACGATAGATGCGGCTGAACGTAGTTTATTCAGGCGCTTTCCAACAATTTCAGATTCCTCTTTGGGAACCCCTAGATTGAAGCCTTCATCAGAGCCATCATATTCAATGATGTGTAACGCATTCAATGATGCCAAAGCATCGATGACATCATCAATTTTATCTTTAGTCCCAGCTGCTAGCAAACGACCCATGCGCTGCGTTTTAATTTGGGACATTTCATAACCACCTGACCCAATTACTTCCTGAACGAATCAATAACTAACTTTGCTGCTTTGTCACGATTTTTCTTCCCTGAATCATGAACATTTTTCTGTGCAGCGTGACCGTCACTAGAAACTACCTCAGCCTCCGATCCTGCAGATGCGCGAGCTTCTGAAATCAAACTTTGTGCTTCTGACTCCGATGTTGACTTACCTGCAATTAAAATTTCTGAAGCGTTTTGTCTGGCTTGAGAGAGAATTTGTGAAGCCTCCTTCTTAGCATTGGACAACGTCTCAGTTGCCGCTATTTCCGCATCTTTAATTGCACGTAAAACTTCTTCTCTAGTCATTCGCAGCACCTTAACAATCTTCTCGACCGAAAATTAGTATATGATAATAACCGATGTGAGTCCTAAACAGTATCAAACAATATTCATTACACCATTACCAGCATCTACCAAATACCTGAATCTTTTGCGGTGGCCTATGGACACCGAGACCATCGGTCAAGATGATTGGAATGAACTCCAAAAAAATCTTGAGGCAACGATACCAGTTTACGATAAAATTAATCGTTTCGCCACTCTAGGACAGGTGTCAAAATGGAGAAGGAAGGTAAGAGAAAGATTGCCTCATGAAGGATTGATTTTAGAGGTAGGTTGTGGCCCTGGAAGTTTCGCTGAAGAATTAGAGGGGAGAGATCTAATTTGTTTGGACCCTATACCTGAAATGCTTCGAGTAGCTGAGCCAAGAGTAAATAAAATGAGAGAAGAGAATGGTTATTCAGCAGCTAAATTTGTAGAAGGGAAGGCAGAATCACTACCTTTTGAAGAAAATACATTTGATGCAGTATGCACATTGTTCTCATTTAGAGATTGGTACGATAAGAAATTGGGGCTATCTGAAGTATTTAGAGTTCTGAAACCAGGATCATCGATAGTAATTGTTGACCCCGCAAAAATAAATAAAATACACGGATATTTAGGATGGTTATGGATGAGATTTTGGGTTGGAAGCTACGCTAAGATAGTGTGTAAGCAAGATGATCATCCTTGGAAATGGCTAACAAAAACATATGTTCATTTCGGTACAACCAAAGATTACATAAAAATGCTCAAGGAGGTTGGATTCGAAAACCCTAGAGCAAAAATTATTTTCCCAGGAATGGCGAC
>NZDA01000017.1 GCA_002686525.1 Methanobacteriota archaeon
TGAATCAGAATTAATAGGTGGCCGGGAAGATTGTTCATAATTATTCAACCTCAAACCATCAAGTCTATGAGAATGACGAGGACTTATTGAATAATCAGTGGTTGATTCGTAAAAACTTTCATTGAATTCATGAGTATTAGCCCATTCTCTAACAGGAGTCGCTGGCGGGTTAGAGTCATCTCTTTCTGAATCTAAAACAAATACTTTAGGAGCGCATTTCAAAATATGTTCGAAGTTATGTCTAGCATTTCGTATGGGTCCATCTGGTCTAAGTACATTATTCTCATGCCTTTCACCGTCTCCAATAAAATGCATCTTTGGAACTCTAAGGTCCCAAGAATTAGAAGATGTGTTAGCTAATACTGCTAAATCAGCAGTACATCCAAGAGCCTGATCACAGGATAANATTCTAACCCTATTTTTACTTAAATTAGAACTATCTGAAACTTTAATTTTTTGNATTAATGNAGATATCTCATCNACCCAAGAAGGACCCATGATAGANTATTTTTGCCTGAGAGAGCTTTGTAAAGAGCGAAGTTCAGAAAGCTCTGACAAAAGAGATTGGAGAACTCGTAATGAAACAATTGAGCGTTCTATATTATTCTGTATAGTNATCTTTTTTTCTAATAATTCGATAGTTGAATGAAGCCATTCATCACCATCTTTTGGAGAATCAGGTAGAGGGAGGAGGGCTTCAGTATACACCCCCTTATTCGTAAAATNATTCATATTTTCTCTATCGTATCCTGAAAGTAATGGAGAAAGCCACTTAGAAACACAAAGTAACCACCATTGTGTCGACTCTTTTTTGATATTATCTTCATCAGTATTAAATCCAAAATCAAAATTAGAGCTAAGGCTATGTAACCATTGAGATAGAGAGCCAGGGCCACCAAGAATATGGTTTGATCTCGCAATATTTGCCAATAAATTAGAATCAGGGATGGGCCTGATTCTTTCGTCTACTGGATGAATTGGCATTTCAGGAAAGAGAATTAGTGACTTTTGAAGAGAAATAGATCTTAGTTTCTCAAGAGAAAAGGCATCATCACCATGAGATAAATTCAAGTAAGAATTAATCCAATGTCCGAGAGGCTTGCCAGTCATTATTTCATCTTCTTGAGAAAAAGGGAGACCCAGATTTTTCATCCCTCTTTTCCAAACTAGCTTATTGTTTTCGAAATTGGGGTCTATAATCAGTACAGTTTTTTCTGATGACTCTTTGAGGAAATTGGATACAATTGAATAGGTGGCTTCAAATGATTGATTTTCCCTATTTAGTAACACTCTTTCTATATAATTATCATTTTTTTCTAAAGTAAGTTCGTGTTTAGGAACCCACGCAGGTAAATCAGATGGGTTAGAAATTGCCCACTCATCAATAAGTCTCAAACCGTGTTTTCCTAGACGTATTTTCCCCACATTTCCTAACTGATGAATGGGGCAATGAATGGATATTGCTTTCATAAAATCAATATGAGATTGAGGAATCGTTGGAGAATGATTAAGCATTATAATTCCATCTACATCGGTCAAAGAAAATGGTTTCTTGGAATCCATTAGTCTGTCAATTAAGCGCTCTGGAAGGAAATCATCATGAGTTCGATTAAGTTTGGATTCAAGATATTGTAATATTTTCCTAAAATTATTGATTCCAGGACCATTCCAATTTTTTGCTAACGATTCAGAAGAAAGAAATGTGTGTAACTCACTCAAGGCTGCTGTTTTACCTCTACTCCAATTCATTTCTGGTAGTGGATTAATAATCGGGAATCCTAATTTTGTCGAGGATTTCTTACATTCTTCATGAAGAATTAATTGAAAAGATGCCCCATGATTAAATTTTCTTGGCATTCTGAAATCGGACATTATTGAATCCATTAATGATGAGATAGTATGATGTAATGTATTATCGATTACAAAACCTTGATTGCTAATAAATTCTGTAACTTCTCTTCTAGATTCAGTATTAGGATAAATAACTAAGATTCTCGGTATTCCACCATCTGAAAATGATTTATCTTCAGATAGTTGCGAAATCAAATGGCGTAGTAACCATTTGGGAATAGGCCCGGGAGAAACTTCCTCATTCGAAATTCCTCTCCCTTGATTATCCAACTAACCGCCTCCGGACATAAGATGTCAACAACGACAGTTATTGAACCCAGCGATAATAATTTGTCAAATCAAGTCTGATTTATCATTTCGGTTGTAAAATAGTGCAATAAAAAATGATGTGAAAACCGCTATGCTAGGAAAAGGTACTGCACTCATAATTCCATCATCGGAGTTATCATAATTCCAATCAAAAATAAGTACTGCAGTTAGATCATTTCCGTCATATGCATCATTGAAATCTATTGAGATATTTCCATCGATAGTTGATAGAGGAATGACGTCTCTAAGAATATGATGATAATATTTCTCTCCATTTCCACCCTCAGGGAAATAACCAACGTCTTCAATAATCAAAATCATGGGTTCAATGATATATTTATTGTTCAAAGAAGGAGTGGAAATATTCCAAGAAAACTCATTATTTCCAGAAGAATTTGTCCAGGATAAAGTTGCAGAGAATTCGGATACATCTAAAGATGAACCTTTATCAAAAGAATTTTGATAGTCAAATTCTAGAGATTCAGATGATTTAGTGGTTCCTGTATGTATTCTTTCACCATCAAATACTTTCGAAGGAGCTATGTTTTCATAACCATATGAATTAGTTAATCTAGAGGTTGGTCCGTATCTTTCTATCCATCTATCGTCAGTAGTTTGTGATCCAAATGGATCTTGTACCTCTGCAATAAATCGATGATAATGAATCTTCAACATAGATTTACCTTCAGGAAGAGTAAGGGAGTCAATTATGCCTTGAGTTGTCACACAATTTTCACACCAAGTTGCTGTATATACTTCAACTAAACTTGGCCATTCGTCTCCAGCCATTGTGTTACTATCACTTGAATTATTACTATCGAGAGGCACAGAAATTCCCCCGAGGGTTCCGGTATCAGAATAATTGGAAATTACATCATTCCAGGTTTTAATATTGTCAGAACTAGCCAAAGATTGTTGCGGTGTTAATACCAGAAGAAAGACTATCATGGTAACAAAAAAACTACGCATGATATTACGAAAAGGTTCTGTCACAAAAAGTAGATGGTTAATTGTTAACTGCTTTGAATCCTTCAATAGTTCTNGAAATATCTTCATCAGTGATATGTAAATGTACTACTGCACGAACTACATTATCACTTATACTTAGAACATCAATTCCCATNTCTCCTAATTCAGTTACTACATCAAATGCTGATTTATCCANACAAGTGATATACGCCATGTTAGATTGAACCGAANTAATATCAACTTCAAAACNACTCATAGANTTGATTGATTCNGCAAGGTAGANTGCCTTAGTATGATCNTCATGAAGCCTAGTNATNTTATTTTTCAATGCATACAATCCTGCAGCNGCAAGTATTCCGGCTTGTCTCATTCCGCCNCCAAAAATTTTCCTCCAGCGATGTGCTTCTGCAATGGTTTNAGAATCTCCAACCAGTAAAGAACCTACAGGAGCTCCTAAGCCTTTTGAAAGGCAAATAGAAATTGTATCGAAATTTTTAACCATTCTTTCAGGTTTAATATTACTCGCAATAACTGCATTGAATAAACGAGCCCCATCTAAATGTGCTCTACAATTATTATCATGAGCAATCTTACAAATTGAGTCTAATAATTCAATTGGGTACAGAGAACCTCCTCCCATATTTGCAGTATTTTCTACACAAATTAGCGAACAATTTGGATAATGCGATTGGCTTCCTTCGGACTTTCTAATAGCAGATTTAACATCTTTGGGATCCATTATACCTCTATCTCCATCAACTAAAGATACGGAACAACCAGCTAAAGATGCATATCCACCACCCTCATACAAGTAAATATGTGATTTTTTATGTGTTACAATCTCATCACCGGGTTTTGTCTGAGATTTTATTGCTATAGCATTAGACATTGTTCCTGATGGGACAAAAAGAGCGGCTTCTTTACCTAACATTTCAGCTACAAAATCTTGCAATTCATTTACTGTTGAGTCGTCACCTAGAACGTCATCTCCGACCGTAGCATTAGACATTATTTCACGCATTTCAGGAGTTGGTTGAGTCACAGTATCACTACGAAGGTCGACTCGGTCACTCGGGTAATGCCTCATACACAGGGGAGGAGGTTATTACATATCAAATAAAGTGAAAAATAGTCTAAAGAAAATTACTTCTTTTTCACCTTCTTACGTTTCTTACCTGATTTAACCTGTTGCTTAGGTTTGGGTTTCATCAAAACGCCTACAACCAATAGTGCGACTACAGCNGCTCCACCAATTAAGGCAATTGTAGGTATTCCTGAATCTTCCAAGACAACATTACATGATGATTGTCCNGTTANAGGCTGTGATTCGCCGCTAGGACANGCAATTTGTCCNGCCATTCCAGGAGATGAAACATAGTAATTTGTGGATGCAAGAATACATTCNGTTGATGACATAGANGGTTGATAACTTCCTATTTCACAAGGAGTTTCTTCNGTTGCTGCTGCAGAGTCAACATAATGCCCTCTAGAAGCTGANATACAAGAAGATTGACCTGTTAACGGTTGATATTCTCCAGGTTGACAACTTATTTGNTCTGTAGAAGAAATATCACTTGAATAATATCCTGCATCTGCTAGAACACATCCTGATTGACCTGATTCACTTTGATAAGANCCCTCCAAACAAGGAGATGGAGATNTTGCTCCTTCAGAGGTGTATTGACCGGGATTTGTAACCAAACAATCAGAGGATCCAGTTTGAGGCTGATATGTCCCTGCAGGACAAATTGTTTGCGTGGCTTGGCCTTCAGAAGGTACATGATAACCAGAATCAGATTGAATACAGGCANTAGATCCAGTCTCTGGTTGGTATGAACCTGCTAAACAAGGTGTCTGTGTGGACGCCCTAGGCGCAGGAGTGAAATAACCTTCATCAGTATCTAAACATCCTCCCTGCCCTGGATTAGGCTGATATGTCCCTTCTGAACACTCAATTACTGAATCTGAGGCAGCATTTGGAACATAGGTGCCACTAGGAGATTCTGAACAGGATGTTTGTCCTGAAGATGGTTGATAATAACCGACATCACAAGGAGTTTGTTCNGAAGAGCCGATATTCTCTACATAGTAGCCCGGATTTGCAGACAAACAATCATCAGATGTAATAGAATTACTATTTTCATTATACGTCCCTGTAGGACAAGCCATTTGAGTGCTTGCTCCATCATAATCGACATAATTTCCTGGGTCTGCTACAAGGCAGTCTGAAGCACTAACAGAGCCAGGTTGTGGATTGTAAGTTCCTATGTTACAAGCAGTTTCTGAAGGCGCACCGGAGTAATCGACATAGTAACCAGGACTCGCAATTATACATGAAGTAGAGCCAAATTCTGATTGATAAGTTCCTGGAGAACAAGCTTCTTGAATTGTCGCGTTACTATCTGCTACGAAATGACCCAAACTTGCATCAATACANGAAGAGGCTCCAAAGTTGGGTTGATATGTTCCTGGTTCACAACCTATCTGAGTTAAAGAGCCCTCGTTTGGAACATAATTTCCAGGAGANCTTGGTATACAAGAGGCCTGCCCAGANGATGGTTGATAATAGCCATTAGCACACATCACTTGATCTGTAGAATTTAGATTCGGGGCATATCCCGGAGAGGAATTAATACAGCTAGTTTGTCCTTGATTGGGTTGATAAGTTCCGATTGGACAAGATTGTTGTGAAGATGCTGCTAAAGAATTAACAAAGTGACCAGGTGAAGCGTCGTTACAGCTAGATTGTCCTGAATTAGGTTGGTAAGTACCATAATCACATTGATTTTGAGAGTGATATAACGAGTTTGTACTATAATGGCCGATATCTGCATCTACACAAGTACCATCATAATTAGGATCGTAACTACCATCTGGGCACCCATATGGAAGATTGTCAAGTATCGCAATCATTGAATCTGAATCAATATCCCTCTCAGGTATATGAATTCCACCCAATCCCTGATAACTTTGAGGACCGATATAATCAGATGTTAAATTGATGTTATTTTCATTATAATCAGTCCAACTCTGATTCCAAAATCCATCCCCCATCTGTCCTTTGTATGATTGACCCCTGCAAAATACATCTCTATGATTATGAGTTGTTGAGTTAGAGTCCGTTTTTATTCCACAAACTGTATCTCCATTAAGTGAAATTGCTATCACTGATAAATTATCTTCAACAGTTAATGGACTCTCTTGTCTTGAGTCATTTGGATCATAGTTTCCAAGTTGTCCCCACTGATTAGCTCCCCAACAATACGGGGTATTATCTTCTGAAATAACACAGTTAAGGTTGTAAGCTGTTTCCAAAGAAATCAAAGCAATATTGGAACTCAAATTTATAGCTGTTGGAGAATTTTGATAATACAGATTCCCTGTTCCAAGTTGTCCTTGATCATTTTTCCCCCAACATTTCACCATTTGATTATTATACAGTGCACAAGAATGTTCATTGCCAGTAGCGACAGCAACTACACCACTATCGACATATTGAGGAGTTGGAAAATCACCGGTATCAGATGAGCCTATACCCAATTGACCGCCATCATTCCTCCCCCAACAATACAAATCATTATTATCAATAATTGCACAAGAATGAGCCATACCAGTTGAGATTGAGATTATTGAAGAATTAGCAGGGAAATTAGAATCGTCTACTATCACAGGAGTATATCTTCCGTTGTTAGCATTACATCCTGCAGGAGTTGGATTATTGTAGTTAGAATCCCAATTACCGCCCGCACACTCTGTTCCGTCTCCTAATTGACCTGCATGATTCCAACCCCAGCATAATCCTTCACCAGTATCCAAAATTGCGCAGAAATGTCCTTGATTTGCATCAGATAAAG
This sequence comes from Methanobacteriota archaeon, assembly GCA_002686525.1. Lineage (GTDB taxonomy): Archaea > Thermoplasmatota > Poseidoniia > Poseidoniales > Thalassarchaeaceae > MGIIb-O2. Next base: position 6,984 of record NZDA01000017.1, read on the forward strand.
ATACTGCAGTTTTCCCTAAAGGAAGAGAAATTTTAGCGGGAGGGTAATTTGTTGCTGAGTTGCAAGTTGATACNGTNTTATCNAAACAAACATCAGTACCTGTNCCNAATTGACCAAACTCNCCACCTCCCCANCACCATATTTCACCATTATGTTTCAAGGAACATGTGGACCAAGCACCGGCTGAAACTTCAAGCATTCCACCAGATAAATTACCAACAACCCAAGGACCCGCCTTTCCTGGAGGGGTCTCAGAGGCGTTACCTATTCCTCCTCCCAATCCTCTTTTCCCTTGAGCATTATTTCCCCAACAGACTACTCGCGTATCTTCAGAAATTACACATTGAGTCCAGCCGCCAGAGCTCAATGTTGAATACGTATACACAGAATCTTCTTGGTAGCCCTCGAAATTAACATTAGTATGTGAGAAAAACTTTGTCTCTTCTTCTTGTAAATCTTTATTTTGACTATTGGTAATCATAGATAAAGACATTCCAATTAATGTAATTACAATAAAAATTGAAACAAATACTGATTTAGGTGGTCTTCTCATACTAATCCCTACACATTGAACCCTATTAAATTTAGCAATATATAACTTGAAACTGAGGTATGGGCAAACTAATTTGCTTGATATTGTTCGCATTGNCATGGCTGAATCTTTTTTATCGGAAAATTGCCCTCCAATGGGGATTTATGAAACACTCTATGCATTCAAAGATTCATTTGGTAGTTTTATTGGTACTGAAGGTACACATCCTTGGTCGCAAGGATTTCCTCTAACCACGCCTTTGACAAAATTCGATGGACCACCTCTACCCGATAGCATAGATGTTACTTGGGAAGATCGTTTCTATCCAAAAGCATGGGGACATCCTAAACTAAGAGATTCTATTGTCGATTATTATAATTCTCATTATGGTTCTAATATCACTCCAGATAATGTCATGATTTTTGCTGGAGGTAGACCAGGAATTTATACAGTACTAGCATTTTTGAAAGATAATATCCAAATCAGAATCGGGAACATTGAATGGCCCGCTTATCTAGATATTATGGAACAGACAAATACTAATTTCAAGGTAGTCCCTTTTACCAAACAAAATAATTTCCATCCAGAAAACAGTGAATATTTCGACAGATCAGGATTGAATGCAAAAACTCGAATTATGCCGATAATTTCGAACCCTCAAAACCCATCTGGCCAAACTCGTTATGGAAATGAACTCAAAGAACTAATTCAATTGGCTGAAAAACCTGGAAACGGAATTCTTCTCGATGAAGCATATGAGATGTTTCATTCACCATCAGTTAGTGGCATACAGTATGTCAAAGATTTAGATAANAGCAATATCTTCATNGCTGGTGCTTGCACTAAGGGTCTTCAATCTCCTGGAATAAGAATTGGTTGGATCATCGCTAGTAAAAAGAACATCGAAACACTGTCAAATTACTCCAGTTTTGGAATGGGGGGAGTGAGTCATCCATCTCAACTATATGCTGTAAAATTATTAGAGAAAAATCGTGTTAAAAAGGCCAGAAAAGCCGTAGAAGAGCATTANAATTGGCAACGAGAAAGATATGGTGAAGCCTTCAAAAAAATGGGATTGGGTGTCTATACNGGCGATGGAGGGTTCTATCATTGGCTCGAGCTTCCCGAAGGTATGACAAGTAAGGAATTGAATAATAGATTATTCAAGAAAGGTGCTGCTATATTNTGCGCTACAGATTGTGATATGGCCAGACCGCATTCGAAAGACCCAAGTTATGTAAGCCCATATTCGAGATTNTTTAGATTTTCTTTTGGNCCANTATTNCCTGAAACTTTTGAATCTGACATACAACTATTTTCAGAAGTATTCGAACAATATAAGAAAGATTTGCAGAACTAATTCATTCAACTGAGCTGTGTAAATTATATGCATGTAAAGGTGGAGTGTAAACATGAAGGTTGATTAGTTCACCATCAGAATTATTCGAAACTCTGTGTATATCAGGTTCATCTGCAGCACATATTTCTCCCGCCATGTAATCCCTACTCCCAACCGGATAAGCTAAACCTTCATCATTAAGTTTGTATGTTGTTTCTGTAGAAATGCCGTCTATTATTTTGAAGGCACAATCGCTACCCACATGATCATGAATAGGGGTCATTTGACCGGGTGTCCAACATATAGCAACTAATTCATAATGCTCTGTTTTTTTAATCACATTTCTTTGATAACCATCTTCTGCATAACCAATACATTCCTTAAGTGCAGGAATATTTACATCAATTGAAAGCAACCTAGATTCTAACTCATCGAGTCCAGGACGTCTCTCAATACTATCTAACCAATCTACTAATTTCGATAGCCCCGTACATTCTGTTAACAACTTGTCACGTTCTTTTGTGTGTAGCGCGACTTGTTCAACCACATACCGCACAATAGTCTCTAGTTGATGACTATTACTATTAAATTAAGTCTTTATTTTTAACAAAATTTAGTGCAGTTTACTTTGATATATCTGGTGTAATTTACTACACCGCTATTCGAAAAAAGGCTCGAAAAGTATATTTTTTACCGTTTTATGACCCTGTTCTATTATATAGTCGCCGAATAACGCGAAAGCGCCCACAAGTGGGAGGAAAAAATATGGAAATGGATAAAAAAGGAATGATGAATGAAGTAGGAGGTGCCTTTGTGGTATCTTGGCTTGTCTTTAGTGGAATGGGTCAAGGTATGGGTACATTGACCGGCGCGTTAGTATTGGCTGGAGGTTGGATGGCTTTCAGCGGTGCTCACATTTTGCCGGCGGTGACTTGGATGCACATAATGACAGGAGACTTGCAAGATTCTAATCATTGGATGAACAATGGTATGAAGTTATTGATGCAAGTTATTGGTGCAGCTCTTGCTGTAGCAATGATGAGTGAAGGATTAGGAGATCTTTCACCTGCATATGATGCTGCTACAACAGATGCATGGGAATTCTCGCTATGGGCAATGGTTGGAATGATTGCTGCAGGTGCTATCGTTAGTAAGATACACGCAAGTTGTGATGCTTGGGTAACTGCAATAGCTATTATGGCAGTTGCAGGCGCTTACCTATCAAACGGTGACACAGAACCGGCTACAATGATGCTAATGGACTTTGGTTCTGCACACAATATGGGGTCAATGTTACTAGGTGATTCTGGTGACATGGCTGATGTAGCTATGCCATGGATTATTCATGGTGCAATGTTCGGTATCGGTGCTAGAGTTGGCGCTGAAATCGATGGCGCTATGGAATAAGAAAAATAACCATAAAAAATACGTAAGGCGAACTGGGGGGATTAGTTTCCCTCCAGTTCAGCCGAATAAATCTACAAACTGATTACTCTCAGCAATCATGGTTCAATATTCACTTAACCAAAGGTAGGCTACTTGTGATTTGATCTATACTTGACCTAGGACCAGGGCCTATCCCTACTACTGTAACCGTACCTGATGGAATTTCAGTATGTCCCGCATCTTTCACCATGTAACAAATTAACCCGGCTTCATTAGCCTCACCGAAAATACGTTTCAGACTGTCAAGATTACCGGTACTACATACAATCTTTCTGGCNCCGTTTGTACGATACTTTTCTAGTATCTTTGGAGCTGTCCTTTTTGCCTTTAGTATACATTCTGCGGTTGCATGGCTACACTGTGCTGCAAGTTTTCCTTTTGATAGAGCAAGGTCACTTCTAGTGACTAGAACCATTGTTAATTCATTAGTTTGAGGCAAGTTCTGGCACCACCTCAGGATTTGTAAGGCTAGTATGTCTATCCATTAATTCACTGAGTGGATTGGCTAGCCATGCAACAAATACAACATTTCCTCCCGCATGTAGTAGATCAAAAGGTACTCCATTTAACAAATAGATAAGGAAGAATGATGTATCTACATTATGTAGAATACTCAAAGAAACTATCCAATCAAACATAAATCCTGAAAATGCTGCAAATATTGCGACATTGGTAATATTTAATTTATTATTTTGGATAAATTGTCCTCGTAGCAATGCAGCAAGTATTCCTATCGACGCCCAAGCAATAATTTGATAATTAGACCAAATACCATGCTCTAACATAACATTAGAAGAAAGTGTAACTATTGTGGCAAATACTATCGAGTAGGAAATACCAAAATAAATACCGACCATTATTGCTAAGAAAGTAACCGGTTGGACATTAGGGATTGGATCTAATAATAACCTTCCAGACACAGCAAGAATCACAATAATTGTGAAAATAATTCCTGGGTTTTTTGATTTGAGCTTACTATCTGTAAATAATAATGATGCTATTGCAACTGACACTATCGCTAAATCAAGAACAAATTGCTCACTTGGAGAAAGAGTCACAGCGTGTGCATCGAATAACATAGGTAAGCATTCCAATGTGATTATGTTATTGATGATTACTCTGATTCAATCTTAAAGAAGAGGAAAATATAGATTTTTTTATTCTTACAAAATTACTTTTCACCATGTTGCAATCTGCCATGTGATTACCGTATCATCGTTCAAGACTAAATCTGAAATTCCTACCATTGAGTAGGCTCCATCATTCAATAATTCCCAATACGCTCCGGATGAGTCTGTGCAAGTATATACATCACATGGACTCACCCCTCCAATGGAATCTATCATTAATCCAAAATCAGGTCCAAAATCTGTAGTGTTTAGTGAGAAACTTTCACCGGACACGTTTACTGCTGCATACAATAAATCGAGACCATTATCATATCCTTCAAACCCACCGATACAAGCACCAGTTACATTACCGTTCTCCCAATTATCNTCTACNAAAATNGTACTNCCACTCGTGTCGATATGATGTCTTCCCTGATCAAAGCCTTCGGGACTGGATTCTGAAGAGAAATGGAAACAAACTACTTGGGTNCCATTCCACGAGCTAGGNAGACCATAATGNGCATCTCCATCGTCTTGAACCAATTCAGTNGTAATCTCTCCCAATTCCTCAGAGATTGTACCAAATGTAACNAAAAGCATACTAACAAATACTACAGAAGCGGACTTTAGCCTATTTTNTTCATTTACTGCAAAATAAGAGAGGATTGTTACGATTANTACTATTGCTGACAGCATGATNAAGTTNGACATNGATTTCATNCGGGATGTAATCAAGTAAATTAATATTAATAATAATAAATTACGAGTAAATTATTAGAAACTAATCGTTGATTATTTCCTTGATCTTTTCCATCAAGATTGTATTGACTAATTTCCCGTCGGCAGTACCTCCAAGTTTTGACATTACCATTCCCATCAAGGGNCCCACTGATGACAAACCTTTGTTGTTGACGAAATCAATTTTTTCGGCAATTATTTCGTCGACTGCCTCNTCGACAAAAGAACTATCTGCGGGAATATAACCTTCTATCTCAGCAGTTTTTGAAATCCAACTAAGTTTCTTATCGAATGTATCAAACATCTCATTTTCTAAGAGATATTTCGAACCGAGAGGAATCATTCCTTCTCTNGTAATAATTCCCTCCTCTCTTGAATACACTAAAAGGGCCAATAAATCCCAAGAAACATTAGACAATGGCATGTTAGATTTTTTTGCAATTTCAGACCTTGAGTTATCTAATAAAATTGAAGCCCATGCCTTTGCTGGAAGGGCTGGAGTAGACAAGTCATTTTCCATTAATCCTGAAATGAATATATCATCCAACTCACTNCCTAGAATTGCTTCAATTTGATTTTCAGAAATATCATATTTCTGTAATCTTNAAATTCTTTGATTTTTATCCATTGGTAAATTGGAGTTTATTTTTTCCCATCTCTCTGAATCTAAACTCAATATTTGTACATCAGTTTCAGGGTACATTCTTGCCCCACTAGGTAGAGGTCTCATGGCTGTAGTAGTCCCATCTTCTGGNGCTCCTTTTCTNATAACTACATTACGAACTTCTCCAGGAATTCTGTGATAAGCCGCCCTTGCTCTTAGGAGAACTGATTCTAGTGCTAACTCTGCCTGCCATCTGGGAGCGATACATAGAACGAAAGCGTCTTTAGAATTTAAAGACATTTTTTCTCTAACTATCTTGACCTCTGTTTCCGTAATTCCGTAAGCAGGTAACTCATCNGAATGGAAGATTCCTGCTACTCCTGCCTGTTTAGCAGAACTGGCTAATTCTCTACCTAAACGTGGTAATTGTGAACCCTCANTATCCATTTCTTTAGANCCAATTTTCCCNGCAAAACCTTCNAGTTTGAGGCCTAAAACAACAGATTCAGAAGATATTGATTTCTGAATCATNTGAGAATTAGTATTAGTAAAAATCTCCGTTAAATCTTGAATGATTAAAGGAAGNCGATTTGATACAGATAAAGCAACCCGATTCTCTATNGGTNTTGAGTCCTGACGACGATCNGGAGGTAAAAGAGGNAGNTTGGCTTCTGTACGTAATTGATTACATAATCGATACATATGTAATTGTCTAGCCATCTCTAAACGAATAATTTTAGGTATCCAATCTAAATCTTGGCAACCTTTTATTTCAACTCTAACACCACAAGAAATACTAACATTTAGATCTTG
>NZDA01000004.1 GCA_002686525.1 Methanobacteriota archaeon
GTTCAGGCAAAAGGAGTATTTCACTGGTTAACGGATGATCCTGGTTACTTTTTCATAGCAATTTTTATTCTTCTAGGAATCATAGGTTCTCTTGTAGGCTCGGCCTTAACGCCATCTATAGATGAGACTTGGGGTAAGACTGATGGCATCGTTCTTGAAGGGACGGAATGGTGGGAATATGAAATAGAACATGAGGATTGTGTTTATGATGAGTTTTATGACACATACGACTGTTACTACACATATTCTTACGACTGTGGAGCAGATGTTTACTACAATTATTCAGTAGATGGTGTGGTTTATTTCGATGAATATTACGACTTATTCTTAGGTAATTGGAATGACTACTGTTTAGAGATTGTTGAAGATATTACATTACCATTAAATTCCAGTCTCGAGGTTTGGTACAAACTTGATGACAACGAAGTCAGTCAACTTGAATCTCCTAACGATGTTGGAGCATTCTTATCTGGCGTAGCGTTATGTTGTTTACTCCCAATTTTAATTATTTTACTTATTTTCATGTATTTTGATGGAAACAACGATGAGTATGAAAATTCAGATTCAAATAACGGTAATGAAACACATCATCATCATTATCACCATGGTGGGGGAATTTTTGGAGGAGTATATTATGGATCACCATGGTATAGAAGACCTTGGTTCCATAGAAGAAGAAGTCGAAGAATAACAAGAAGAACATCAAGAAGCAGTAGATCATCTAGTGGCGGAGGAAGACGCTCTAGTGGTGGAGGAAGACGCTCTGGCGGCGGAGGAAGACGCTCTAGTGGTGGAGGAAGACGCTCTGGCGGCGGAGGAAGAAGATCTCGATGAGATAAAGGTGTGATTAATGGAAAATCATTGGAAAGGAATCCCAGAACTTCCGAACACGTTCGGAAAAGAAAGAATCATCAGAGTTTGTGATAATGTTTCTTTGAGGGTTTTCATCTGGGAACCAATAGAGAAATCTTCAGAAATCCCAATTTTGATGGTNCCGGGATGGGGCTCAGTGTTTGAGGGATGGAGGCCCTTAATTACTGAATGGAGTCAAAGAAGAAAGATAATTTATGTTGAAACTCGTGAAAAGGCTAGTGCTAGATTTGATAACAAGATGAAGCAAAAAGATTTCACAATAAGCATGTATGTAAATGATATTGCGGAGATAATCAATAAATTNGGAATTGAGGATAATTTTCACTTATTTTCATCATCTTTGGGTTCTACAATAATTATTCACGCCTTACANGAAAGAAAAATTTCNGGTAAGAGTTCAATTTTTCTCGCCCCAAACCAGAAATTTAGATTNCCCATTTGGGCNAAAATTTTAATCAAATTACCATTACCCAAATTTACATTGAGATGGTTGATAAAAATTGCAATCTGGGCAGTTGAAAGAAANGTAACCGAAGAAGGACAAAAAATACGCTATCGAAGGACACTAATATCTCAAAATTATGAAAGAATAAGATTCTCTGCAAGATATTTAATGGGATATTCACTACCTNAAAATTTATCGAACATAAATATTCCATGCGCCATTCTGACAGCAGAATCTGATAAATTACATGGCTCTGAGGATGTAGATTTCATTTCGGAAAAAATTCCTAATTTACAAATTATTCCTATTCCATCNAATCAATACGCACATCAAGCGGATGTTCTAAAGGAAATAGATTCATTCCAATCAATATTAGAGAATAATGAACAAATCTAAAGCGATTGCCTGATGAAGGATGATGCTTACGGATTGATGAGACACATGCGTGAACAGGCTTCCTCATTTGACGTTGCACGTATTGTTCGTGAGCTCTCTTCTATGATTGGAGCTAGGGCTCGAAAGGCATACCAACCGCACTATGAACAGGTAGTTATACGTCTGAATCCAAAAGGTTCNCCATCNTCTGATTTAGTTATTGTTAGTGGAAGAAGACTGTATCTTTCTCAAAGAGATCGACCTATGCCGTCACAACCTTCACAATTTGCGATGGTTCTAAGAAAACATTTGAATAATTCTAGATTAATAGAAGTTAAACAGTTAGGNTTCGATAGAATAATTTCAATGATATTCGAGCATGGAAGTGGAAAACTAGAGTTAATTATTGAATTATTCAGAGATGGGAATGTTTTGTTATTAGACGAAAAAGGAATTATCATTCAACCATTAACTCATGCAAAATATGCGAGCAGATCTCTGAAGAGAGGTGTTGAATATGTTNCNCCTCCAGCCGCTATTGACCCTAGGGANATAAATAGAGAAAAGTTGGATANATTATTAGATGAAAGTAATGATGATCTAATTAGAACACTGGCGGCAAGAGGAAATTTAGGTAGAATCTATGGCAGTGCAATTTGTGCATCTGCTGGTTTANAAGAATCTCTGAAAGCAAAAGATCTAACTGGCGATGAGAGGAACAATCTCGATAATGCAATTACTAATCTTTTAGATGAACTAGCCGTAAACACATCAAGTAGAATGTGGTTTAAAGAAAAAGAAGATATCGAAAAATGGAAAAAAGCTTCGGATTTAAGTGAAAAAGATGAATTATCAGTATCTATTGAAGAAATTTCACCAATTAATTTAGAATATTTGAATAGTGAATTATCTATAGAAATTCCAACATTATGTTCCGGATACGATGCTGCTTTTGGATCTCATGATGCGTCTGCATTCATCAGAAGAGAGGAAGAAAAGTTAGTAAAAATTGGTCAGGATGAAGGAGAAAAGAAAGCAAAACTGGAGAGGAGAGCAGACCAACAAAGAAATGCAATAGAACGATTCTTATCTCAAGCAGCGATCAATCAAGAACTCGGTAAATCTATGCAAGAAAATTGGACACATCTAGAAGAAATAATGAACCAATTTAATGATGCTATTTCTAAATTTACTTGGCAGGAAGTTGCAGAGAAGGTTAGGGAGATTCCATGGATTGATAGATTAGACCCAAAAAAGAGNACCTTTGTAGCATTCATACCGGATGANGAAAGAGAACCNGGAGCAAGTGTTACTCTTCATGCAGATAAAACGGTTCATCAGAATGCNCAAAGATATTTTCAAGANGCANGAACTCTAAAAGAAAAAGCAAAAGGTGCTGAAAANGCTCTAAANAATACAGAAGAAGCAAAATTAAAACAAGAAAAGAAAAGGAAAAAAGATGTTGCNGCNGGAAGAGTTAGAGGNATTCAGAGAAGTAAGAAATTTTGGTTTGAGAAATATAGGTGGGCAATTCTCGATGATGGACATATTATTGTCGGAGGAAGAGATGCTCGAGGTAATGATACAATAGTTAGAAAGCACTTGAATTCAAATGATTTGTATGTTCATGCAGATTTACATGGAGCACCTTCATGCTCACTAAAATTAAAAGATGGCTTTTCTGTTATTGGAAATGTCTCAGACTTACCNAATGGAATAAAATCAATGCAAATTTCTCAGAATTTAGGGGAGGGNATTAATGATGCGAGAGAACTCAATGAGAAAATAATCTCTCAAGCAGCTCAAATTGCGGTATGTTGGTCAAGAGCTTGGGGTAGCGGAGGTGCGGCTGCAACTGCTTTTCATGTCAGACCAAGTCAAGTCTCTAAGCAAACTGAAAGTGGTGAATCATTGGGTAGAGGAAGTTTTGTCGTCAGGGGTCAGCGTACATGGCACAGAGATTTAAGATTAGAATTAGGTATGGGGATAGGTGTGATTAATGGTATTCCTCTACCGGTCTGTGGCACTGTTGAAACTATATCAGATACTTTTGAAAAATGGATTAAGATTACTCCAGGAAGAGAAAAAAAGGAGTCTATTGCCAATAAAATAGCTAAAGCCACGGGATTAATCCAAGATGATATACTAGCATCATTACCTCCTGGAGGATGCANTATTGAAGANCATGGGTTGATGAATAATACTACAAATTAGTTACGATAATCCGAACGGCTCGAACAGTAATGATTCAAGAGTGAAACGCTATCGGAGGCACATGGGTGANGATAATTGGACCTATGGAAGTTATCTGCAATTGAATGATTTATTAAAATTGCAAGGCGATGAAAGAGACATTTCTTCTGACGAAATGCATTTCATAATTGTACACCAAACTTTTGAGTTATGGTTTAAACAGATAATTAGAGAACTGTCAGAAGTTAGAAATATTCTCTCTCAAGAACAAGTTCCTGAAAAAGAAATTCCTAGAGCAGTNGAAAGACTNGGTAGGACCACAGAAATTTTCAAACTAATGGCATCTCAATGGTCAGTAATGGAGACCCTAACTCCTCAGGGATTCTTGTCATTTAGAGATGGATTAGGATCAGCATCTGGTTTTGAGTCATTCCAAATGAGAAAATTCGAAATCTTATTAGGATTGAAAAATGAAGATAGAATGTTTGGAATGGATCCAATAGATACATTTCGAAAACTTGCTAAGAATAGTAAAATAGATGAAGCCATATTAAATGATTTAGAGGAAACAATAGCCATGCCTTCNTTGGAAGAATCATTGATGAAATGGATTTCCAGAACCCCAATAATGGGTTCAAATTATGGTTCTAAAAATGATNTCGATGCAGTTAAGAATTATGTNGAAAATCATTTATCAGCACACAAATTAATGGGAGAAAATGCTGCAAAGAGNATGTCTAGCTATGGTACATCTGATTTAGATAAAGCAGTTCAAAGATTTAATGCAGCACATGAAAGTGCGATATCATTCCTTATCCCAGATGGAGAAATCAGTAGAGCAAGAGCAAGTCTGTTATTCATTGAATCATACAGAGAATTACCTCTATTAGCATGGCCAAGGAAATTAATTGATGCTATTGTAGAACTGGAAGAATCGATGGTCAAATGGAGACANTCACATGCTAGAATGGTTGAGAGAATAATGGGTAGAAGGATTGGTACTGGGGGAACTAGTGGTGTTGATTATTTAGATAAAACATCACAATATAGAGTCTTCAAAGATTTATGGGCAGTTAGAACAATTTTAGTAAAATCTGACCAAAGACCAGTATTAGTTAATCCTCATTTCTACGGATTTAGTTCTGAAAAAGAAGTATGAAAACTAGTTTGCTCATCGCACTATTCAAGACCACAACCTCACTCGANGAGTTATGCCAAAGGCTGTGATATGTGCTTATGCACGTACACCTATTGGTAAATTCAGAGGAGCTCTTTCCCGTTACTCGGCGACAGATTTNGGTTCAATGGTTGTCAAAAATTTGATTGAAAAAGTCGGNATAGAACCTAGAGATGAGATTATTGATCAGGTNTACATCGGNCAAGTATTACAGGCAGGCTCTGGACAAGCACCCGCTAGGCAGGTGGCAATTAATGCAGGATTGCCNTATTCGACACCTTGTACTACAATCAACAAAGTTTGTGGATCNAGTNTGAAAGCAGTAATGATTGCTGCAAGCGATATTGTAGCAGGACATGCGAACGTCATAATTGCCGGAGGAATTGAATCAATGAGTAACTCTCCGTACTTCGTTAGAGAAAAAAANAAGGGGGAAAAAATAGATTCAAAGATACTAAAATCGGTCATGATGCATGATGGATTGACCGATGCATTTGATGGAACATCCATGGGAATGACGGGAGAAATTGTGGCCGAAGAATTTAGTTTATCGAGAGATATGGCAGATTCATACGCCGTTAGGTCACACGCATTAGCAAATGCTGCTTGGGAGAATGGTTGGTTGGAAAATGAAATTATTGAAATGGATGAATTAAAAAAAGATCAAGGAATAAGATNTGAGACTAATATTCAGTCACTGGCGAAATTAGAACCTGTTTTCAAAAAAGATGGACAAGTGACAGCAGGGAATGCAAGTCAAGTCTCAGATGGAGCATCTGCAGTTTTAGTATGTTCAGAAGAAATTGCTAAAAAAAAGGGATGGCCNATTCTTGCTGAAATTATTGATTATACCACCTCTGGAGTTGAACCAAGAAGGGTAATGGTAGCCCCAATTTCGGCCGTGGAAACTCTGTTACAAAGAAATAAACTTGACATAATGGAAATTGATGTTTTGGAGCATAATGAAGCATTTGCTGCAGCTTCAGTAGCAGTTCAAATGGCTCTAAAAGTTCCTGAAGATCGATTTAACATNCATGGAGGAGCTGTAGCGATTGGACATCCTTTAGGAGCTACAGGAACGCGTTGTTTAATGACCACTATAAATGCTCTAAATAGAACAGGAGGAAGAAGAGGAATCGTGACAATTTGTCTTGGTGGTGGGAACGCAGTAGCAATGTTGATTGAATCAAAATAANATGTAAAATCTNCAATTTTNGACCTTCATATTAGTGATATTATCATACAATGCCCTTATGTGGGGGTCGCTGGCCGTNATTATCATGGTCAAGCCTGCAAGAGCACANACCCGCTTCGAAAAAGCAAGAATTATTGGCGCACGCGCACTTCAAATTAGTATGGGAGCACCTCTNTTCGTTTCAGAAGATGAACTAAGAGAGGAGTTCTCGGGAGAGCTAATCCAACTTTATGGAGTTGANGAGGCAAAGGAAAGGGTAGTTTTGGACCCAATGAAAATAGCAACTCTGGAATATCTTAAGCACAGAATACCAATTGATGTCGAACCACATCTAGATGAATGAAACACAATTATATCTATATGACTGATAGGTCGTGAGATAATGGGATTCGGTAGAGTCAGTGTAGAAAAACTGACTGCAGTGATTATTGGAATTACAATCCTTGTAATTGCTGCTGGGGGAGTAATCCGTATTTATGATGCCGGAGAGTCATGTCCTGATTGGCCAACATGTTTTGGAACATGGGGCTTTGATATATCAGAAGAAGATCAAAAAGAATGGTTTGACGAAAATCCAAGTGAGATAGATTCCAGAGGTTCTAGTCATACTTACACATCCTTTCAAATTTTCACTGAATGGATTCATAGATTATTAGCAGGTGCGTTGTTAGGTCCCTTAGTCATACTAAATTGGCTACTTATTAGGAAGGATGAAGAGTTGACAAATGAAGTTAAGTTAGCCTCCTTGATTTCTGTCCTGCTTATTGGATGGCAGGGATTCTTGGGGTATGTTACAGTAAGACTAGATAACCTACATTGGAGTGTAGCATTACATTTAGCATCAGCACTGTTATTCTTAATGTCTCTAGTTTGGATATGGTTGACCGCCGTTAGAGACAAAGATGAAATTCCTTCATGGATTGAATTTGACCCAATTTTAGCTAAAAGATGGACAAAACGCATAGCTATATTATCATTCGGCACTTTCTTGACTCTTTTTCTAGGAGTTTTTGTTTCTACAACTCCTGGAGCAAATCAGGGTTGCGGCGTCTCAGGCTTCCCGGGATCTTGGCCACTATGTAATGANTCAATCTATCAAAAAGTTGTTGACTTTGAGGCTCAATCTCAAATTATTCATAGGTTTCTAGTCAGCATAGTTGGTGCTATTCTAATNATNACATGTTACATCATTTGGAAAGAAAATAAAGAAGGCGAATATGGAACTTTGTTGTGTAAGTGGATTTGGATATCTTCCGGACTGTACTTTATTAATATCGGATTAGGAGGGCTTTACGTACTTTCTGCTAAGTTAGAAAATTTTGAGATTGTTTATTTTGAACTGTTATCATTGATTCATCTATTGCTTGCATCACTAATATTTGTCATGATTACAAGCATTCTACTGACTATTAAGGTCATCACTCTAAATGAGAAAAGGCATATTGTGAATGATACTACTACTCAATGACTTTCAAAGACTATTAGCAATAGGAGTTAATATGTCAGAGACAAGGGCACTCCATAAGTCGCTCTTTTCTTTGACAAAACCAAGAGTTGTTGTGCTATTACAAATTACTGCAATGTGTGCAATACTTAGTCATGATTTGATTAAGAATGAAAAATTAGGACTCGATACTTTGGAAGTAATGATTATTGTATTCATTGGAGGCTACTTAACAGCAGGAGGCGCTAATTGTATCAATATGTGGTATGATAGAGATATTGACCCAATAATGACTAGAACCTCAAAAAGGCCACTATCAATTGGAGAGATTAGTCCACAGAATGCACTAGTTTTTGGAATATCAATTTCTATCATTGGAACTCTATGGCTTCTAGAAATGGCAAATGAAGTTGCCGCATTTTGGGCATTATTCAGTATTCTATTTTATGTTTTTATCTATACAATTTGGTTGAAAAGAACCAGTGTTCAAAATATTGTAATTGGAGGTATTGCTGGTTCTACACCTCCTGTTATCGGGTGGGCTGCTGCTGAAGGCAATCTAGAATTATCAATGACTTCAACTGGAAATTTTATCGATTCCGTAATAAATATTGGAGGTTACATGCCATGGTTTATGTTTCTACTAATTTTTCTATGGACTCCCCCTCACTTCTGGGCCTTAGCATTGTATAGATCAGATGAATATCAAAAAGTTGGAGTCCCTATGATGCCAAACATCAAAGGAAAAAATAGGACATTAGTAGAAATGAAGATATATTCTATTTTCCTAATCTTGTTATCATTTACAACCCCTCTAGCATTCCGTGAAGAGAATTATTTGTATGAACTTCCAGATTTAAATTCTTCTTTAATAATCATCAATAGTCTAATACTGACTTTTTGGTATGGAGCAACAGTATGGAAAATTGACATCAATGAAAGTAATGATGAGGAAAATCGAATGCCAACAGCGTCTCATTCATTCTTTATTTCTCTAATATATCTGGCTGCAATGTTCATAATTCTAGTTTTATCAAGTAGTAATTACATAGTAAATGGTTCAATTATAAGCACATTATTTATTCTTTACATTATTTCTAGAAATAGAGATGTTAATTGATATTAAGAAATCTATCCCGATGGATTCAAGCACTTAGTGGGTAGTTGAAGAACAGAAAAGGAGTTGGGCTAGTGGAAGAGAAGGACTTGATTTTCGATTGGAATGTAATTGACTATGAGATAAAAAGAAATTCATCTAATCACCCACATGACGTATGGTTTGATGATGAAACGCTTAGGGATGGATTACAAAGTCCAAGTGCTAGAAACCCCACTATCGATGAAAAAATAGAATTAATCGATTTTATGGAAAAATTAGGTATTCAGAAAGTCGACCTAGGATTACCCGGGGCGGGACCTTTTCATGTCAAACATATTGACTCAATGTTACAACATATGACAGAAAATTCATATGATTTAAGACCCGGATGTGCAGTAAGAACAGTTGTAGAAGATATCAAACCGCTTGTTGATTTACAGGCTAAGTATGATAGGCAAATTCAAGCAAGTGCTTTCCTAGGAACGAGTCCCATTAGACAATATACTGAAGGTTGGGACATGGATAGAATATTGTCTACCGCTGAAAAAGCAGTCACATTTGCAGTTGACAATGATATACCTGTAATGTTTGTTACAGAAGATACTACTAGGAGTAAACCCGAAGAAATCAAACAAGTTTACACTAGAGCAATTGAATTAGGCGCAGACAGAATTTGTGTTTGCGACACGTGTGGACATGTGACTCCAAATGGAGTTAGAAAACTACTAGGCTTTATTCAAGATGAGGTAATTCCAGATTCAGGTGCTAAACGCAGAGAAATTGAAGTTAACTGGCATGGACATCAAGATAGAGGATTAGGGGTTGCAAATAATCTGGCAGCTGTTGAAGCTGGTGCCGACGTTATTCATGGAACTGCATTAGGAGTGGGGGAAAGGGCTGGAAACGCTCCTCTCGATCAAACTTTAGTTAATTTAAGTCTAATGGGAGTAATAAAAAATGATTTAACAGCATTAAATGATTACATGCGTAAAGCACATGAATATATCGAAGTTGCTTTGCCTAGAAATTATCCTGTTTTTGGTAAGGATGCATTTGAAACAGGTACTGGAGTACATGCTAGTGCTGTAGTCAAGGCAATGAAAAAAGGAGACCATTGGCTCGCTGACCGAATCTATTCAGGAGTTCCTGCCCAAGATTACGGCTTAGAACAAGTGATTAGGATTGGACATATGAGTGGTCGTTCAAATATCACTTGGTGGTTAGAGAAAAATAATTATGAGATTACAGATGAACTAGTAGCTTTTCTCTTCGATATCGCCAAGCAGCAAAGAAGATTAATGGATGATGAAGAAGTTCATTCAGCGATTAAAAATTGGAAGAAATAATGACTTCTTGTTAACGCAAGATTGACGAATACCTAAAACCCCTACTGACATGGCAGATATATGCGTGCAGTGATAATTGCAGTTTTTATCATACTTCTCGCACCATTTTCTGGTTTAGTTGTTGCAGAAAAGGAAAATCAGGAAGAAAATACTGAGCAAGAAGAGAATTTAATCATTCCCACATATTCGATTGCAGTACAGTTGGCCTTTGATAGAGTTGAAAATCTAGAACAATACACTGACGAAGAACTCGAAAATACGAAAGAATGGTTGATTGTAACTAATAAGGAAATTAAAGAACAATACAGAATAATCTCTGAAGTTGACCATATTGAAAGTGCCCCATTGTTACAAGGAGCTTATATCTGGAAATTTAACTCTGAAACAGAAATAGTGTATGAATTACAAGAATTACTCAAAAAACAATCTATAGAATCTTTCTCACCCATAATAAAGAAAAATCATGTAACTCGTTCAATACCAAATGATGACGTATTTGATGATCAATGGCATTTGAGAAATTATGGACAAACTTCAGGCACTCAAGGGGAAGATGCCAATATAACCTCAGTTTGGAATTCATACACTGGTAATGGTATTATAATCAGTGTAGTTGATGATGGCTTAGATAAGGATCATCCAGATATTTCNCCTAATTATTCACCCACTCACTCTTATGATTGGTGTAATAACGATGCAGACCCCACTCCGACTAGTAACAACGGACATGGTACAGCAGCCGGAGGAGTTGCTGCTGCCGCTGGAGACAATACAATTCATGTCGCTGGAGCTGCTTATGATGCTACTTTGGCCGGATCAACTTTGATTGCCTGTTGGTCGGGGGATTCTACAGAGGCAAATGCATTAACTTTCATGAATAATGAGACTCATATCTACACTAACTCTTGGGGTCCGAGTGATAATGGACAGACATTGGATGCTCCTGGACCATTAATGCTAGCGGCGTTCGAAAGTGATGCTTATGAAGGAAGAAATGGATTAGGAAATATCATAACATGGGCTGCAGGTAATGGACTTACGAATAATGATAATGCAAATTATGATGGTTGGGCTAATAGTAGATTCACAATTGCAGTTTCTGCAATAACTCACTATGGAGAACAATCATATTATTCTGAGCCAGGTGCAAGCATACTGGTAGCAGCCCATTCAAATGGAGATGGAGAGGGAATTACCACTACAGATATTCATGATGACCCTGATACAACATCAGATGACGCAGGTTACGCTAATGGAAATGTGACAAATACATTTGGAGGAACATCTAGTGCAACCCCTCTAGCTGCTGGTGTAATTGCTCTAATATTGGATGCAAATGAAAATCTAACTTGGAGAGATGTTCAACATATATTGGTAAACAGTGCAAGAATGAATGACCCAAATGATTCAAGTTGGGGAATCAATGATGCAGGTCATGATGTTTCTCATAAATATGGATTTGGAGCCGTAGACGCAGGAGCTGCGGTCTCTTTAGCCGAGAACTGGACAAATGTAGATGAAGAATTAAATCTATCATTTGGCCCTTTTTCTCCATCATTTACNATTCCTACATCAACTAACACTTGGAGTGAATTTGATGTTCAAATAACTGACGATATTAGTTTAGAAAGTATTGATGTTGTTGTTGATATCGATCACTCCAATAGAGGGGACTTGGATATAGTATTGGAATCCCCTAACGGCACTCAATCTTGGCTTGCTGAAGAACATAATGACGGAGGCAACGATTATTCTAATTGGATGTTCAATACGGTTCACCATTGGGATGAAAGTAGCTTAGGCACTTGGAAATTAAAAATTAGAGATACCACTTCTGGAACCGCAGGTACATTGAATTCATGGCAAATGATCATTCATGGTATGAATATTGATTTAGATTATGACGATGATGGGATTTCGAATGATAATGAAACTTTGATTTGGGGGACTGACCCGTACAATGAAGACACTGATTTTGATGGAATTAATGATTTTGATGAGATATTTATTTATTTCACAAATGCGACTATGGCTGATTCAGATCTAGATGGTTTATCTGACTTAGTCGAAGTTTCAATTCATATGACTGATCCAAATAATGAAGATTCTGACTCAGATGGACTTAACGATGGAGCAGAGATTAATCTATGGGGTAGTGATCCGCTAATTTTTGATCCTGATGATGATTCTGATTTTTACTATCATTTCGATGATTGTGACGATCAAAATCCAGAAATAAATCCAGGAAAGCCAGAAAAACTGAATGGAGTTGATGATAACTGCGATAATTATATTGATGAAGGATTTAACTTCACAGACAGAGATAACGATGGCTTAAATGACTGGCCAGAATATCACATACACTTGACAGACTACAAAGATGCAGACACTGATGATGATGGTTTAACTGATGGAGAAGAAGTAAATTTATATTCTGATTTGGGAGCTAATCCATTAATTTTCGATGAGGATATGGATGGGGATACCTGGTACTGGTTTGAAGACTGTGATGATGATAATATTCTCAGATCTCCAGGACTTCCAGAGGCATTAGATTCAATTGATAATGACTGTGATGATGAAATAGATGAAGATTTTATTGATTTAGATACTGACTCTGATGGTCTTTTTGATTATGATGAATATTATTTCACTGGTACAAACCCCAATGATGGAGATACTGATGATGATGGCTTACCTGATGGAATAGAAGTTAATACGTACGCAGAATTAGGGGCTGACCCTCTAGTTTTCGATGAGGACAATGACGGTGACGGATGGTATTGGTTTCAAGACTGTGCAGATGATGATAACGAAATTTCTCCTTCATTAAATGAATTATTGGATAAAAAGGATAACGATTGTGATGGAGAGGTAGACGAAGACTTCTACACAATTGATTCGGATAATGATGGATTATCTGATTACGAAGAATATCATAACATTACTTCAGACCACAATGATGAAGATACAGACGGTGATGGAATTAATGATGGAGTTGAAGTTTTAACAAAGATGTCAAGTCCACTAATTTTTAACTATGATAATGATGAAGATAATTATTATGATTTTGAAGATTGTAACGATCTTGACGCAAGCATAAACCCTAGTTCAACAGAAGTTTGGAATGGTTTGGATGATGATTGTAATGAACTGATTGATGATGATTTAAAGAGGGAGAACCTTGTTTTGGTAATTCCAAGGACGCAGGAAATTTATAATTGGGATGCAGTGAATGAAACACTGGTATTCGGTCTAAACAATATTCCTTCTCAAGTAGACTTAGATGTTTCATGGTTTATTGGAGATTATGATTTATCTGATAATTTATCAAATGATGGCACTAGACTAGTAATCAACGAGCTAGAATGTGGTAAGAATAAAGATAATTTAACCTTAACATTGTGTTCCAATGGGACTAGCATGCAGGAAATTAAGGCAATTATCACAGATTCTGGAATAACAACTGAATTTATTTGGGAAGTAGATATGGTTGTTTGGATACCTCCTCCAACATTTTTTGATAATTTGATTTCATTCTTCACCAGTGGCCCTGGGATGTTATTTATTCTTGGAATTATGATTTCACTAATTTTAGCAGGCATATTTGTTAATCATAGAGTTACACAAAAAAGACAATTGGAAGAGGCTTACACTGCATACAATATACCTTCAAATAGAGTTGAATATGATTATTCTTTTACAAAAACCGAATTACCGTCAGCACCCGACCTATCATTGCTACAAAAGCAGAATAATATGTATGAGGAATCGATTCCGAATATACCCTCAACAATTCCGATGGTTACAGTTCCAAGTAAGAAAATTGAAGATGAAGTAGAACTTATTGATATTCCATCAAGAGTTGTCGATGAATAATTTCTACGACTCATCTTCAGTAGACGGTTGTTCATTCTGACCCCATTCAGCATCGGGACCTCCTCCTGACCACTCGCCTTCAACAGAAATATCTTCTACGTCGTCATCTTCTCTCCATGGAGGTTCTCCGTCAGAACCACTAATTATCAAACAGCCTTCATCATCTAATCTTTTTTGCAGGGTTTTAATCCCCGATTTCATTGGTAATAAATGGCCTATAGGAGTGCCGGCGGTGACGAAAGGATGTGTTGCCGTACAGATTAGTAGACCTCTGTTCGGAGAAAATACGTCATGACTAATTCCTGGCCTTTCAGGGTCAGTGATTGTAGCAACAACTTCTCCTTCATCCACGAAACTACCAGCAGGTGCCAAGATATCCAGCAATCCTCCCTGATTGGATCTTATCCAGACTGAGCCCGAAGCTAGAATCCGAAAGTAAGGACGATTTGGATAACCTGGTATCATTCGTAGACTCCTAAGTACATTGAGAATTCCATAGATTGCCACTTGTACAGACTCTGGGTCAGCTTCATTAGAACCACCACCCTCATAGGTAATACAACCAATTCCTGATTTATTTGCACATCTCCTAAGAGAACCTTTAGGNCCCTCATTATCTAGGATAGTTTCAATACCAAAAGATCGGGCAATTCTATTACTCTCTGGATGAGCTANATTAGCTCTAATTTGAGGCATATTTGTTCTTCCCGGAGCAGCTGTGTGAAGATCAATTATATGATCTGAAGTTTGAATAATAGATTTCCATATACGATTAGCGATCCTAGATGTGGTATTGCTCTCACTATTCCCTGGGAAATTCCTATTTAGATCTCTTCCATCAGGAAACTTTCTATTTTGACGGCGATAACCGGGAAGATTAATGATTGGAATAATACGTATTGTTCCTGAAAGCATGGAAGGATCGATATCTTCTCCTGAGCCAATGAAATTAGGTCCACAAAGATATGTCAAAGCAAGTGGGCCTACGAGTTCATTTCCATGTACTGCTCCCAAAATTGTAACTACAGGTCCAGGCCTAGACCCATGAATAATTGTTATAGGAATAGGCCAAGAGTCTCCAATCTCAACATCTAAAAGATTGAAATCAATTTTTCTGATCGACCCGGGCTTAATCCTTTTTCTATCGAATAAATGAGTCTTAGGACCGCTCTCTCTGGACCACTTCTTGGGAGAAGGAGATTTTCTCTCAAATGCTTTTTCGATTTCTTTACGACGTTTTGGAGATAACTGATTGGCTACTTTCAATGGTTTATGGCGACGCCTATTTTTACGTGGCGCAGGTGATCCTTTTTTCGCCGAAGACGGCAACTTTTCATTATCATCAGTAGCGGACAACGAACCTCGGAGGAGGTTCTCAAATTAAGATAGTCTGATACTTATTTATGGAACAATTCAATTCCTCATACCCTTTGAGAGNTAATATGGAACACCAGGATAACATATCAGTTCAAGATAAATATGCCCCAAATAGTATTTGTTTTGGTTGTGGCCCTGCAAATGAAAAAGGGTTACAAATTAAATCATTTAGGACTGAAAATGGACTTAAAATGGAATTTGAAACTAAAGACGAACATCAAGCCTTCCCTGGAATCATTAATGGCGGAATAATCAGTACTCTGCTTGACTGTCACGGTAATTGGGCAGCAACTATGGCTCTAATGGAGCACAGTCAGGATGAATTCCCCCCATGCACAGTAACTTCTACATTCAGTCTAAAATTGAAAAGACCCACCCCCCTTAATTCCAAGTTAGAAATAACAGCAATTGTAAGCGATCTGTATGATGATAGAGCAAATGTAAAAATGACTTTGGAAGCAAATGGGAAAGTCTGTGCGACTGGCGAAGGTTTGTTTGTTGCTGTAAAAGAAGGTCATCCTGCGTATCATCGTTGGAATTAACGACTCGGCATCCTTTAGAACGGCCGATTACAAGAAAGTTTGTGGCGGATTCAGGCGGTGGCCCAAAGAAGACTATTGAGGAGCTGGGGCTATCGTCAGATTTGGTCAAATTATTGAGAGAAAATTGGAAAATTAACGAATTATATCCACCTCAACAGGAAGCATTGCCGCATGCATTGGATGGAAAAAATATCATGCTAACTATTCCAACTGCAAGTGGTAAGTCCCTTGTAGCTCATCTAACTATTGCTCATAGATTGAAAAACGATTTAGTCGGCCAGAAAGCCATTTACGTTGTTCCTTTGAAAGCGTTAGCTAGTGAGAAATATGAGGAACTAAAGGAAATTGCAGACGTTACGGGATTAAAAGTGGCTCTAGCAATTGGAGATAGAAGTGGAGAAATTAGAAGTATTGAAGATTCAGACATATTAGTATGTACTAGTGAGAGATTAGATTCATTGTTGAGAAATAAATCAGATTTAATTACAAACATAGGAATTATTGTTAGTGATGAATTTCATCTATTACATGATTATTCGAGAGGGCCAACTCTAGAGGTATTAATTTCTAGAGTTAGACATAAGAAACCAGACACTCAAATTATTGCTTTATCAGCAACAGTCGGAAACTGTGAAGAGCTAGCTAATTGGTTAGGAGCAAAGTTGATTCAATCAGAATGGAGACCGGTTAGTCTCCACTCAGGAACTTTGACAGATTTGCAAATAAAGATACATAGGATTGATGGAAAGGGTGGAGAAGAATGGCCTGAACCAAGAATTATTGACGGACAAAAGGGAAAAAATCTATTGGCAGTTTTAGACGATACAATAGTCGAAAACGGTCAATTACTAATCTTCGTTAATTCCCGAAAAAGCTCTCAGAAAGAAGCGAGAGAATTATCAAAATACTTGTTAAAAAGACTAAAAAATGAGCCGGATTTTGATAACGGAGATAGATTCATAAAACTAAATAAAATTTCAGAATCACTTAACCAAAATGAAAATTCCTCACCATTGGGGAAGAAATTGTCAGAATCAGTGAAAGGAGGTGTGGCATTTCATCATGCAGGTCTGAGTAATAATCAAAGGAAGACTGTAGAGGAATTATTCAAAAGTGGAGATTTATTTTGTATAGTAGCAACTCCGACATTAGCTCAAGGAGTGAATCTTCCAGCTAGAAGAGTGGTAATTAGAGATGTGAGAAGGTGGAGTACTGCTGCAAGCAGAAATATGCCAATGCCAATAATGGAAATCAAGCAAATGTTAGGAAGAGCTGGTAGACCAAAGTATGACAAGAAAGGAGATGCTTGGATAGTTTGTAAAAGTCAGGAAGAAGAAATTAAGAATGTTGAACACTTTTTACTTAGTGAACCGGAAAAAATAACCTCAAAACTAGCTAACCCCAGTGCTCAAAATGCAGAAGAAGACCCTGCATTACTAACTCATATTCTTTCCTTAATCGCTACAAGTGATATGAATGATAGAGATGCGATAGGTAAATTCTTCAGCAATACATTCTTATCGACACACTTGGATTCTGAACATTTGGAAAATCAAATAGATCGAGTGATTAAATGGCTTTTTGATAATGAGATGATTGTTAAAGATGGAGAATCTGAACAAGTGAAGGAAAGAATTTTGTCAGAAGATAGCCGTAAAAAGACCGAAGATGATTGGGATGATGATATCCCTACATGGGCAGAATCTGCATCAAAAGTTTCTGGAATTAACATTATTGAAAATAGTGAGAATAAGATATCAAGTGTTGCTCCAAGAAAGGGTCCTGCAATATTCGGATTTAAGAAAGCCAGTGATTATGAAGTTGAAGAAGTGGAAGTGCCAGATTCTCCAGCAATGGTTTACTCTGCTACATCGTTAGGTTTGAGAATATCCAGATTATATCTAAATCCCGTTTCTGGTAAAATTCTAAAGGACGGATTAGACAATGCAATGAGAATCTTAACAGGATTGGACAATACGAAACAGATTTCACCATTCAGCTTATTACATTTAGTTACATGCACACCAGATTTCATTCCGTTATGGCCACAAAAAAAGGATTTTCCTAAGATTCAAGATGCGATTTATGGACATGAAAAGGAACTATTAACAGAAAGTGTAGATTTAGAAGATGAAGGTAGAATGAAAGGAGCGTTGGTCCTTCAAGAATGGACTGAAGAGACTAGTATTAATGAATTTGAGAAAGAATGGAATGTCCAACCAGGAGACTTGAGAAGTAGAGTAGATCTAGCGGAATGGCTTCTTTTTTCGACAAGAGCAATTCTCATGGATGACGAAGAATTATCCGGAATGGATACAAAATCACATCGTTTACTATTCGAGGCTATAGATGAAACACATAGAAGAGTTAGATATGGATGTAAATCAGATTTAATTTCTCTTGTCTCACTCAGAGGGATAGGTAGAGTTAGGGCCAGAGAAATGGTTGAAAAATTAGGAGTTTCTAACGTTAGAGATGTCGCAATGTTAACTGAAAATGATAAAATTAAACTTTCAGAATTAAGGGGATGGAGTATGAAATTAGTAGATAGAATTGTTAAAAATGCGTTACAAAAAAGCCATCATTAAAGACTAGAATAATTATCAATCAGTTGCCCTCCCTAAGTACAGTGATTAGAGACCAGATGCCATGGTTTCCTGCATGGGGAATCAAATTTAATATGGAAATAGAAGATTTTAGGGAAGTACTTTCAACATTTAATAATCTAAAACCAGATGAAAAATGGCTACTTCTTGCATATGACGTTGCAGCAAGCGAGAAACATCTTTGGACTGCTTGGTATTCAATGAAAAGAAATCAATTGAAAGGTAAAATGGTAGCAAATAGTCCAGATGCTGAATTCCTTAGGATAGTAGCAGGAACACATCAAGTTAGAATCGCATTTGAAAATGCTGGAATCAGGAATAATGATCACTCGGCTTGGTTAATTAGATTACCAGATATAGAAATAGAAATAGAAATCGATGAAAATGAAATTAAACGTGATACATATAATAACCATGAAGAAGAAGCAAATAATATCATTCAACGTTTGAATGGTACATTAATACCAAAAAGACCGGTACCTACAATAGAGGGGTTAAATAGAATATCCTACAATAATAATACTAGTTCTGAAAAATCACTAGAAGAATGCTTTCTTTTACATTTGATATCATCAAATCTATAACCCAAAGGAAATAATTACAGGGACAAACTGATATGTAAAATACCTGACCACAGGATGAAGATATATGGCGAAGTACTACGGATACAGGAAATGCTCACACTGTGAAATCGTTTGTACACCTGGAAACTATCTAGATTACAACAATAAGAGATATTGTACGGCTTGTTGGATTCAACATGAGAATCCAGATCATCCTGATTTAGAAGCTATTAGAGAAAAGGTTCAAAATGCTGTTTCTACATGGAAACTCGCTAAATATTCTCGTGACGAATATCACCTTCCTGTTGGTCCGAAATCCATCAATAAGAGGTGAATAGGTGACATTTATACCAGAAGATTTTGATGCATCGTCTTGGGAAAATATCGAACCATATGTCGATGATCTGATTCAGAGGAATTTGAGCTGCTCAAGTTGTTTAGAAAAATTAATCTCAGATTCATCGAATCTTGCAGAACATATTTCAGAAACAGGGGCACTACTTTACATAGGAATGACTTGCGATACAGAAAATGAAACAAAGAAAAATGATTTTCTAAATTTTGTTGAGAATGTTAGGCCTAAACTATCAAAATTTTCAGATAAATTAAATCGAAGAATAGCAGAACATCCATCTGTTGGAGATTTACCAGATAGATATGATTTAATGATTAGAGGCATTAAATCAGATATTGATATTTTTAGAGAAGAAAATATTCCATTAGGAGTCGAACAAACCAAACTAGTTACCAAGGCACAAGGAATTACTGGAGGTATGACTGTAGAATTTGAGGGAGAAGAAAGAACTTTCCCAGAAATGAAAGCTTTTCTTGAATCAAACAATAGGAGCGTGAGAGAGAAGGCATGGAAATCTATGGTAAGTAGGTGGATGAATGATTCAGAAGAATTATCAGAAATTTTTGATGAATTAATTAAAATCCGCCATGAGATAGCAAAAAATGCGGGTTTTGATTCATATACTAATTACATGTTCAAAGCAATGCATCGTTTTGATTATACTGTGGAAGATTGCCTAACATTTCATAATTCAATAGAGAAAGTATGTATGCCAATTGTCAGAGAAATTAATGAAAAGAGGCGTTCGTCGTTCAACTTAGAGATTTTATCTCCTTGGGATGTAAATGAAAAATCGGGAAGTGGACCAGATATTGAAGGCAAGAATCCATTAAGGCCATTCGATAATGTAGGTGAAATGGTTCAGAAGTTATCCGAATTATTTCACAAGATGTCTAGAGATTTAGGCAACAAATTTGACAAATTAGTCGAAATGGATACTTTAGATTTAGAAACCAGAAAAGGTAAGGCCCCTGGTGGATATCAGTATTATCTAGAAAAAAGTAGAGTTCCATTTATTTTCATGAATGCTGCAGGATTACAAGGTGATTTAGAAACTATGATTCATGAATCTGGACACGCATTCCATTCATTATATTGTGGCCATTTAGATCTAATCGATGAGAGGAATTATCCCATAGAATTTGCCGAAGTCGCTTCTATGTCAATGGAATTATTGACCCAAGATGAATGGAAAATTTTCTATGATAATGATGATGAAGTCAATAGAGCGATTTTGTCACATTTAGAAGGAGTTGTATTTCTATTACCATGGATTGCAACAATCGATGCTTTTCAACATTGGATTTATGCTAATCCTAATCATACCAGAGAAGAACGTACAGAATATTGGTTATCATTAAGAGATAGATTTGGTTCTAAAATGGATTGGAAAGATAATGAAGATTTTAGAGAATTATCCTGGCAACAACAAGGACATTTATTTGGAGTTCCATTCTATTATATTGAATATGGAATTGCCCAATTAGGAGCATTACAACTTTGGCAGACTCATAGAAAAAGTCCTGAAAAGGCATTAAAAGATTATGAAAATGCCATGAAATTAGGAAATACAAAGATATTACCAGAATTATTTGCGGCAGCTGAACTGAAGCTAGGATTTGATGAAAAACACGTTGATTCATTAATTAACGAAGTTAAAACTGCTATGGCAGAAGTAAGATAATTACGTCGGACAAGCCGAGACCTGAAATCAATCTTTCAGGCCTTCGGCTGTCACGGTAAAGACCGCTTCTCCTTCTGGAAGATTAGGGCTATCTATAAGACGAGCAATACGTCTACCTCCCTTAGATTTTCTCAGATAGAGACGGAATGTGCTCGCGTGACCAACAATATGTCCTCCAATTGCTTTAGTTGGATCACCCCACAATGCAGCTGGGTTTGACATAACTTGATTGGTTACCAGAACCAAAGCATTCTGAACATCAGATAATTGCTTTAATTCCTTGAGATGCTTGTTTAATTTTTGCTGTCTGGATGCTAGCATACCTCTACCCACGAATTCTGCACGGAAATGACTCGTTAGAGAATCAACAATAACTAATTTAACATCTATTGATTTAGCCATTCTTTTTATTTCATCTACTAACAACATCTGGTGTGCTGAATTGTAAGCCCTAGCTACATGTATTCTATCTAATGCGTCCTGAGGGTCCATTCCAACAGCTTCCGCCATTTGAGCTATTCTTTCTGGCCTAAAAGTATCTTCAGTATCAATATAGAATACCTCTCCGTTTAATCCTCCTTGAGAGGTTGGAAGTATGGTATTAACAGCTAGTTGGTGCCCGATTTGAGTTTTTCCACTTCCAAATTCACCAAATACTTCGCATATTGATTGTGTTTCAAAGCCACCACCTAATAATTCGTCCATTGATGATGTCCCAGAGGTTAATTTTTGCACCGTTTTACGTCTATCTAGTAATGCATTACCACTAATGAAACCTCCAATATTTGCTAGTTTCTTAGCAGCCTGAATGATTTTTGAAGATACTGCCTCACCCAACTCAGCTTGTTCTGCCAGTTCCATTGGACTCATCACAGCTATAGCCAATAATTCTTCGAATCCAGCCTCTCTAAGTTTTTCAGCAGTCGCCGGACCTACACCCGGTAGATCTTCGATTGTCATTTCTGGCTCGTCAATATCTATTGTAATTTCATCTTCTTCTATATTTTCACTAGCAGTCTTCTTCACCATCTTATCACCTTATACAAACTGTCCGAATACTAAATAGTATATGAATAAATGAAACACCCCTCTTCATTAAATAAAAGTGAAAAAATGTTCTTCAGGCTTTCAGTTACCTGTTTTTTCACTTTCAGTTTATTTTTAATTTTGGTATCGAGTGGTGGATTTGAACCACCGGTCTCCGGGTTATGAGCCCGACGAGATAACCTGACTACTCCAACTCGATGTCTATCGCTGAGGCCTTACTTATTTGAAGACGTCTGGAAAGATTTTTCGACAATTACCAATCATAACAGTCATGTGGTGTCGCCTAACCCGAGGAAATTAGAGATTGTATGAACAACCAATTACTTGTACAGAATGCGATGATGGTTCTTCCAGATAAAGTCATTCAAGGTGACTTGCGAGTATACAATGGTTTAATCAAAACCATCGCACCTTTAGGTGGTTTGGAACCAAAAATTGGCGAAAATGTAATTGATGCTACAGGGCTACATCTACTACCCGGTGCTATAGATCCTCACGTTCATTTCAGGGACCCTGGAAATCCTGAGAAAGAAGATCTGGAAAGTGGTAGTAGGGCGGCGGCAGCGGGAGGGATCACATCATTCCTAGATATGCCTAATACCTCACCAAATGCAATTAATCGAAAAACAATTGAGGAGAAAATTGCAACAGCTGCAAAAAAATCTGTAAATCATCATGGATTTTTCATTGGTGCTACGAATAATAATGTTTCAGATTTACAAAGTGTTGAAGGAATGGATGGAGTTTGTGGAATCAAAATTTTCATGGGAAGTAGTACAGGAGATTTACTAGTTCATGAACAAAAATATCTAGAAAATATATTTGCAAATACCGGAGGTATTATTGCCACTCATGCAGAAGATGAAGAGAGGTTACAATCAAGAATATCACAATATAAGAACAGAAAGGACATTGCAGCACATGCTGAATGCAGAGACATTGAATGTGCACTAATTGCTACAAAAAGAGCGTCTGCTTTGGCTAAGGATTATTCTCACCGCTTACATATTGTTCATTTGACAAGTGGGGAAGAGGCAGATTGGTTGGCATCCAATAAAGGAGATTTAATCACTACAGAAGTTTGTACACAGCACCTTACTTTCGATCAAGATGATGTTGAAAAACTCGGTGTTCGAGCATTAATGAATCCTCCAATAAGATATACAGAAGATAGAGAAAAACTTTGGAATAGGCTCAAAGATGGAACTATTGATTGTATTGTTACCGACCATGCCCCTCACACTTTAGAATCAAAATCAGTTGGATTTCCAAATGCACCAGCTGGAATGCCCGGAGTAGAAACATCACTCCCTCTAATGCTTACACACGCTGTGGAAGGAAGGTGTTCAGTGTCTGAAGTTGTAAAATGGATGTGTGCTGGTCCTGCCAAAGTATATGGAATAAAAAATAAAGGACATCTTAAAGAAGGATATGATGGAGATTTGACCTTAGTTGATTTAGAAAATCGTAGAATTATTCAAGACTCGGATACATGGACTAAAGTTGGTTGGACTCCATATGAAGGAATGGAACTAACGGGATGGCCAATGTATACAATTGTAGATGGAAATGTAGTTCATAGACGTGAACCTGAAGGACCCTTAAGAGGAAAATCTATTTCTCTCCCGGGTAGTACTGGGAGAGTTTTGAAGTTCAATAAAATTTAATCCCTACAAGTTTCGCCTTCAGGTCCTTCTGGACATGGTTCGTCAGCTTCATGTTCTTCTTCTGATGATTCATCAGATTCATCGGACTGTTCTTCAGTAGTTTCTTGTTCTTCATAGTACCAAGAAGGTGTTGATTGGCCCGGAATTAATAATTCATCTGACTGGGTCATATCTGATAAGTTATTTACTGTAACTCCTGAAGATGAAAATGCATAGATATAATCTCCCATGAATATTGATCTTCGAATACTGGTTGAACTATACCACCAATTATCTTCATTGTCATAAAAGTCGGAATGATCGACCTCGCCATGACTTGAAAGACTTAAATTCTCAATATCAACATTGATTAATTTCAGCATTGAAATATATTCATAATGATAATTCAGCGATTCACTATCGTATACATATCGATATGTGGAAAGTGGAATCGCAAGTAAATCTGCAGGAGCCCAATATGTGAATGCTTTGTGTTCGTATGTGGCTTCGGACCAAGACCAAGACCAACCACATGTACGGATATCATCACAATCATCATCAGTATAAGCAGGAGAAATTGGCATAGAATCGGCTAAATTAGGGTTAGTTGGGTCGCTTACATCAAAAAGAGAAATCTGAGTAGTTGACCAATCAAGACCTAAACCATCTTCACCAGGCCCAATTCCAATTGTCAATAATGTATTTTCATCTACTGGATGAATATAGGTTGAAACTCCTGGAACTTCTAACTCACCAAGAATCACAGGATTAAATGGATTTGATAAATCAATAACCCATAGTGGATCAATATTCTCAAATGTCACTAGATATCCTCTGTCACCAATAAATCTGGCACTCCAAATAGTCTCGTTTGGGGCAATATTCTCCACTATACCAACTTGAATTAGAGAATTGCAAGGTGAAATTAAACAATCTTCACCTTCATGATGAAGTATTGTCACTTGGTTAGAAGGGCCTGTGAATATAGGTTCTCCAAACTCATCTAATTCACCATCTAGCCACCATCTACCCCATGCATCAGAAGTTGAAGCGATTCTTATTGAACCCTGGAACTCACTCATTGAGAATTGATCCTGAACAGTACCAGAAACCCTTCCAGATCCTAAATATAATGTTGAATTACTATCCGAAATATCGAATGCATGAATGTTGGTAGCATCTTCAAAATCATTATTTCTCCAAAACCACCACCAATCTGCAACTGGCTCAGCTAACAATAGAGTGTTCCCTGAAGAATAAACATGAGCCCAACGAGAAGTAATATGATCTATCTCAAACTCAGTTTCATCACCTAATAATTTCATGGTCATAATTGTAGTCAATCCACGAACTGAAGAATTTTGACTGGCAGAAAACTCGCTACAATCATCAGAATGTGATGAAATTGTAGAGTAAGATCCATCAGAATTCATTACATACATTTGTGGGACAAAGTCTTCCAATGTTAACGAATTTATCTCTTGTTGATTTGAATTAATTGTATCTCTCAATGTACGATTCCATAAATCCATTCTTTCTTGAGCATCTTCCATTTCATAGTAATAGTAAGGGAGATCTACCCATGTCTTAACTCCTTGAAAATATGTGTATAGATGTGTTACAGAGCGAACAGTACCATCTACTAATCTTGCAGTATGATAATTACCTTCAATAAACAATTCTTCCTCAATAATAGGGTTACTCTTGTCACTAATATCAACAACAGAATACATCACTAAACTTTCATATCTTGTGTAGGTATGAGTTTGTAGTAAACCATCTGAATCGTAATATGAATAACTCTCTTCATGCCCCATTAATTCTAGTAATGGATGATTAGATTCAAGATTCCAGTAATTTACACTGGAGGTAATCACTACACGATCACCTTCAAGCATCATTTGCATAGGGCTACCAATCATAGACAAATTCGATACTAAGTTTATGTCACCAAATTCTGGAACTCCCATAATCAAAAATTTATTGCCATTCAGCATGTAAACATAATGGCCATCTGTTTTAATGAAATCTGCCTCGTCGACTCCTGATTCTTGGTTATTAGTACCAGAAAAATCTCCTTCGCGATCTTTTGAAGATGAATCTAGTGCAATACTATCAGATGCTTCGGACATTCCATCTGTTTCAGCTAATGCCACATCATCAAAAACACGAAGATACATTTGAGGAGACCAATGATAGTAAGATTGCTGATCTAGTTGAACCATCATTTCATCATGTACTGATTTCCTTAAATCATCTAATAAATTATCACACTCATCATAATTTACTAATTCTGGAGAACCATAAATTCGTTCTGATAAATTTAATTGAGGGTATTCTCCATCAATAAATGTTATTTTATTATCAATGTCATTATTGATATCTTCAATTATACCTAAACATCCGGAGGAAATCAAAGTAAACAATACTACAATAGTAGTTAATGGCTTTGTATTCATAAATATCCCACCTACTATTACATTATGAATGAGTTGGTATATTGACTTTACATAATATTTGGTGAATTAGGAATCAATGTTATTGTTATCGGGTCTACCTCCTCAGATTCTTCTTCATCCATGGCAGTCGATGTTTCAACGGCTACATCGCTTTCAGCGGAGCCGAGGCTTTGAGTGCCGGCTAAAAAAATCAGCGCAGCAAGTTGTATGTTCAATTCCTGATCCATCGATACTCATTTTGATGACACATACTTAATATAAATCACTATTTGAGTCATACTTGCATCAAGAGGAGAAATTATGTAAAAAATATATTATTCAATAATTTCTAATGAATAAGACGATTTTAAAGCATTATTTCCTAAATCAGTTAATTTCCATTTGGGTCTTTTCGAGAAATTATCTGTATTAATGTACTCATATTTCCTTAGTTCTGTGATATGGTAACTCATCAATTGACGAGAAATAGACAGTTTCTTACTTATTTCAGAATTAGAAAGACCTAGATTTCCAGATTTAGATAAAATCTCTAAAATAGCTAATCTTGTCCCCATAATTGGATTTCTAACTTTATCTAGATCTTTTACTGAGATTTGAGAAACTGCATATCTTCTAAGTTTACCATCCTTCCAAGAAATAATTTTTCCTTTATTTTCAAGAACTTGTAGATGATATGCAGTTACTCCATTGGCCAATCCAAGATAGTCTCTCAATGCAGAGAAATGAATACCAGCATTAGATTCAATAAATCCTAAAATCCTCCCCCTTGTAAGTAAATCATTACCACTATTAGTTTTAGAAATTAATGGGGTAATCAAAGAAATTAATACTGTAATCTTAAAAATCTCAGAGAATAAAAAGCCAACTAATAGTGAAGTTAATCCTCCAGCCCCAAGAAAAATAAGATTAACAAAATTATTTCTAGGTGTGGTTTTCAACTTTTCATTATCAGAATTGTCTTCTCTCAATGGTTCTGAATCTGTTGCAGTAGGCGCCGAATTTTCAGAAAAGGCATCATCAGAAGAGGTTTCGAAGGCTTCTTCATCATCCATTGTTTCTAGATAGAAGATACTACCTAAAATTATACAAACAATACTTGAAACCAACAAAAGACGTACTAATAAAACGCCTCGCATATATTATCGTGAAAGTTATTACATTTGATAAACTTGGTTAAATGTTTTGACATATGTAATCGTCGTGTTGAAGAAGTGATGCTCTTGTGTAGGGGTGAAAACTGATGAGCGAGCACCAGCGAAATGAGAATGAAAATTCGGAAGAGTATGCCGAATCCATGTTGACCTCTGCTCGTTCAGTAATACGTACTTGTCTACAAATCAGATCTTTTGAAACTGTTCTAATAGTAACTGATCCTGAAAGTTCGTTAATTGGTAGGGCCTTGTATGAGGCATCTGCAGAAGTTACAGATAGAACTCTAATGATGATGATGCCAACATCCCATAAGAAAGGAAGTGAACCACCGGATTATGTAGCAGAATTGATGAGGAAACAAGATGTTGTTATCCTTGCAACAAAAAGCTCTCTAACTCATACTAAAGCTAGAATTAATGCATCTAGGACTGGGCGGACGAGAATTATCTCTATGCCTGGAATTAGTGAATTGACGTTTTCAACTGGAGGAATGACTGCAGACTATAATGCTCTACAGAAAGAGTTGTCAGGGCTAACATCACTATTCAGAAGAAAAAGAGATGTAAGAGTGACTTCTCCAAGTGGTACTGATATTTCATTTAGTATTGGGGCAAAATGGAGAACTGACGATAATGGAATATGTAATAGACCCGGGCAAGTAATGAATTTGCCTTCGGGAAGAGTATTTGTATTTCCAAAAGAAGAAACTATGAACGGAAAAATAGTCATTGATGGTTCATGGGAGGGTGAGGTTATTGATGAACCAATAACGATGGAGGTAGAGAAAGGAGTAGTGACAAAAATTTCCGAAAGCAAATTTACGGAAAATATCAATGAGACTTTTGATGAAATAGGAAAATCTTTGAATAAGAATAAGGCATCAATTGTAAAAACAGTTGCAGAATTTGGATTTGGTATGAATTCCAGGGCTAAAGTTGTGGGCAATCTTCTCGAAGATCAGGTAGTTCGTGGAGCAGCCCATTTTATTCTTGGAGATAATTCCGCTTATGGTGGAAAAAACAACATTGGTCTACAAATGAGGGGAGTTATAATGAAGCCCTCAATTGAATTAAATGATGTTGATTTGGTCAAGGATGGTAAGATTATAACTCGAAGGAACTGATTATAATGAGGGCTTTTCTCTGGTGTAATGGTGAATTACATGATGAAAATTTAACATCTAAGTTCGAAGATATATCTCCTCTATTTGGAGTTGATGGTGGTGCTAATAAAGCAAAATCTGTTGGATATAATGTAAAGGAAATCCTTGGTGATTTAGATTCCGTAAATATTGAAGAACTTAATATTGATGGAACTTTACTAAAAGACCAAAATTATAGTGATTTAACAAAGACAATTAATGAGTTATCAAAAAGAGGATTTAATGAATTTGAAGTTCTAGGAGTTGATGGCGGGGATACTGGACATATACTAGGGATTTGGGCATCACTAGCAGAATTATCTACTGATTTAATTATTAGACTTCATCATCAAAAATCAACCACACATAGAATAACCAGTCATTCAGGTAATTCAAAAATTAATGTTGGAGAAAGTAAGTTATTTTCTGTTTTTGCACTAACAAAATGTGATAATGTGACTATCAAANATGCAGAGTGGGAAATGATNAATCAGGAGTTGAAATTTTCGACCAGAGGNCTTCACAATAAAGCATTAGAAGAGGATATTACAATAACCACTGACGGAATATTAGTGGTAATTGTACAGANTTAATCATTCCTCTTCATAAGGGGTCGGATTTTGTGAAAGTAGCATTGCTATAGGTCTAGTACGAGGATCACTCTCTAATGCTATTTTCATTATTACTGCAAGTGGGACACCGAGTACTGCTCCCATCAATCCCCAAGCCCATCCCCAAAATGCTACTAGTATCAATAGTACAATTGGAGACATATCAAGTCTCTGACCCGCTAACTGTGGTTCAACAAATGCTCCCCAAGCCTGTTGATTAGCAATTAATAGAGCAATCATAAGAAGAGCCATTCCTGGCTCTAATAGAATTA
Source organism: Methanobacteriota archaeon (assembly GCA_002686525.1). Classification (GTDB taxonomy): domain Archaea; phylum Thermoplasmatota; class Poseidoniia; order Poseidoniales; family Thalassarchaeaceae; genus MGIIb-O2. Next base: position 29,482 of record NZDA01000004.1, read on the forward strand.
ATGCCAATATCCCTGGAGGAATCATGGATATTAAAGCGCCTATGTAAGGTATGAAATCTAAGAAGAAAGTAATTGAGGCCCAAAGGAACCATCCAGGAATTTCTAATTGATAAAGAATAATTGCTGCAATTACTGCTTGTCCAAAGGCAACAGTCGCTCTAGTGATAACATAAGTATTGATACCATCTCCAGAGTTAGAAGCGATTTTTTTGAAGCGACTGACTTCATCCGGATATGCAGCTTTGATTCTATTAGGTAACGTTTCAGCCTCAAGAATAATGAATAACAGGAATATGAATACTGTGGCAGCGCTGGCAGTAAATCCTGCAATTGAACCCACGAAATCTGTAGCGAANTTAGTTATTACATCAATACTAACTAGTTCAGTTAAACCTGATGTATCTATCTNATAACCAAATATTTCTTGGTTTTCAAGACGTGCCATTTTCTCAGAGAAAGCCTCAGTAATCCTGTCTTGTGTTTCTACTTTAGTAAATTCAGTTAGATTCCAATAAAGAATTTGAGAAGCAAAGAATACAATGAATCCGAATATGGTAAGTAACCCTCCATAAGCCAATAGTGGGTGACCGAATCTTTGCTCCAACCAGTTTGCAGGAGGTCTAATCAATAAGAATAGTAAAGTTGCAATAACTAGTGGTTGTATAACTGCTTTGAGATGGATAATCGCCAATATAGAAATTAGTAAAATTACGAGTACATCAGAAACTGTACTCACTGGAATACCCTTGAATGCCTTAGTAGATGTCATGTACTGCCCCAACCCTCCGAACACTTCTGACTGATGAAGGGTTTCCCGGAAATTACTGAATTCGATTATAAATTTCTATAAAACGGTCTGCATCAATATCATATGTAAAATTTTGAAGTACTCTTTTCCGACCATTCAATCCCTTTTTTCTCAGTGATTCTTTATCACTGATTTCTTTGATTATTGTTGAAGACATGGATTTTATATCGCCCATCACAAAAAGTTCACCGACTTCTGAATCGACCATTTCAGGTAATGGTCCATGATTAACAGTAACAACCGGTGTTCCTGAAGACATTGATTCTAAAGGTATCAAACCTTGACCTTCATAATATGAAGGATAAACTGTTAGGTCAGCGTTTCTAAATAATTCTGCTAATTCTTCAAATGACATGCTAGATTCAATGTAAACAGAAGAAGATATTCCAAGACTTTTTGCTTGTTTCAATAGGCGTTTTTTAAGATGTCCACGTCCTACAATTACTAATTTACAATTAGGATTTGATGATTTAACAATAGCAAATGACTTCAACAACAAGCCATATCCTTTTCTTGCAGCTAAACGACCAACTGCAAGAAGAAGTATATCCTCATCCGAGCAATTAAATTTCGCTCTAATCTCTTTGTTCTTATTTTCAATNGGACTAAACATTTCGGTATCGACACCCCAATGAATAACCTCACANTCCCAATTTTTAGGNGGAGAATAACGAGAATTAAAATCGTCCATTGTAGCATTAGAATTTGCTACGCATACGTTAGAACCGGATAAGGCATCATTTTCAAATTTAGCATATCTACCAGCTGTAAGTAAAATCGCTAGATCGTTATAATTAGCCCAAACTGCAGTCTCCTTCTGTTCTTTAGCTGTAATCAAACCATCTTTCTCACCTAACCATGAACCATGTAACGAAGATACCACAGGTGCCACATTAATCTTACAATCTTGAAATTGTTTTTTTGACCAAGAAATCATTGGACAGTGTAAATGCACCACATCGACATTATTGACCTGATTTAATTTCTTTAATGCACGAAGAGCGGAACGACCGTAGGATCTAGTAAATTCCATCGGAATCCTGAGCCATCCAACAGAAATTACTTCGACNCCAGGTATTTCTGGAATATTTTTACTNCCTCCATTTCGTGTAATTATTGTAACTTGATGCCCTCTTGAAGCTAATGTAGAAGAGAGGTGAAAAACGGTCGAGCCCATACCGCCCCAGCGAGGNGGATATTCAGCAGACAACATCGCGATGTGCATACACTATCATGCCTGCGCTGAGTTCACATGTTTTCAAGAGATTGGATACAGGACAGATAACAGTTTGATTCAAATCATGNATTGGTGTCGCGGATATGAGAATATGTCAGATACACTACCAGTTCATGTTACAGTAGTAATACCTACAAGAAACGAAGAGGCGGCTATAGTGGATACTATTAGGTCGATTCCAAAGAGTAATTGGTGTAAAAAAATTGATTTCCTAATTATTGATGGAAACTCAACTGATAAGACAAGAGAACTAGCGGAAAAAGAAGGNGCTAAAGTCTATCTAGAACCTCGTAAAGGCTACGGTAGAGCTTACAAAACTGGTTTCGCAATGGCAGAGGGAGATATCATAGTAACCATGGATGCCGATTGTACATACCCAGGGGAAGAAGTACCAGCACTGGTAAAAAAACTGGTTGATGAAGAACTAAAGTGGATCACCTGTGATAGGTTGAGGAAAGCAGAAAAAGGATCAATGCCAGGATTACATGGATTTGGGAATTGGGTATTGTCGACCACTGCATCAGTTCTTTATTGGTATGGGATTCATGATTCTCAAAGTGGAATGTGGGTATTTAGAAAGTCAATTTTTGAGGATGAAAGAGTCAGGCCAAAACATGATGGAATGCCACTTTCACAAGAATTCAAGATTAGGGCTAGAAGATACTTAGGTAAGAAAGAAACTACTGAAGTTAGTGTACCATATAGGCCAAGAGTTGGAGAGGCTGAAATCAATACTTGGGGAGATGGGTTGTTAAATCTAAGATTCTTATTTACACATAGATTAGGATTAACTCAGCAAAAGACTCCTTGGGGACCAGAATAATTATTCATTAAATTCGTCATCCATGTCTCTAGGATCAAATGTTGACCATGATTCTATCATTTCCAAATCTTTGGCCAGCTCTTTACGCCTCCTAATGGTAAATAATATTCCTAGTACTATTGAAATTGTTAGCAGGACTAGTAGTAACATTAGTCCGCCAGAGAATAACCAAGAGACAAGACTGCTTTCTTCATCTTCTTCAATAGGAATCAATTCGATTAATATCGGGCTAACGATTTCCCCATCTATAGCCCAAACCTCTACCTTTGCAGTACCTCCATCATCAATTAACAGGGAAGTTTGCAAGGACCAAATGTTGTCTCCAGCAATTAAGTCCCCTCCAGTCCCATCATCAGTTAACTGGAATTCTCTATCGATAGCTCCGGATTTGAATTTACAGTACAGACTGTCTGTTGTTCCGTCCAAATCTTCTAATTTAACAGTAACAAAGATTGAATTGATCTCATTGAAAACTAATGAATTAGGAGATACAATTAGTTCCGAGAGAACTGGAGAACTTGCTCCAATAGTCAGATTAATAGAAACTGAATCTGAAGTCCCTCTCGAGTCAGTGACTACCAGATTAATTCTGACTGGTCCGGGAGGGAAATAAAGAGAAATTTCCTCTTTATCTCCTATTTTAGTTCCGTCTCCGAGACTCCATTCATATAGAATTATGTCATTATCATAATCGAATGAAGGTGAAGCATTGAGAATAATTTCTCTACCTGGTGGTATGTATTGACCATCAGTAAAATCTCTAATTCCTGCGATTGGAGAGGTTTCAAAGACCTTTAGAGATTGATTAAAAATTGAACTTTTACCTGTTGAATCGGTTAATGTGAATGAAAGAATATGNTCTCCTGCTGGTATGTAATCATTATACCAGTAATCATTGGTNTTATTCTCAAAGATAGGATTTTCCATTAAATTTGAACTTATTGAAACTGTAAAATCATCTCCATCCGGATCAAAAGATTCTCGAAAATCAAATAATACAGGTAAGTTTGAATAAACATCAATACCTTCAACTGGAGATGTTAAGACAAGAACTGGAGCAGATTCCTCTACAATTATATTTGTATAAAATATAGCATAACCTCCGTCTCCATCATCCACAGAGAGTTTGATTTCATGTTCACCAGCAGGTAATCTTGCTTCAAATTTCCATTCGCTTCCTATAGGTTCAGAAATCTGATTACTTTCCCACAAAACACTAACTAAATCTTTACTAGAATCAGAATAATGATTACAAATTATCCCGGTACTGTTTTCTAAGTCTGAACATGCAATATCCCAGTCACCTGAACCTGATGCATCGAATGGTATTAGATGACCTGAATCTGTATTGTAACCATCATAAGGGAAAGAAATCAGCGCTATCGGAGGTGAGTTTTCTACTGAAATAATTAATTCTGAAGAGGTCCACCTACCCGCATGATTTGGAATATCGTCACTAGCGTACATCGTAATAGTGTGTTCTCCTTTAGAGAGTGTCCCTGACCATTCTACGGTTTGATCAGGAGTTAGACCTGAGTATATCAATCCATCAATATCGCTCCAAAACTCGAATCTTATCTCGTCTCCTTCAGGATCGAATGTATCTGTACCATCAAAACTAAGAATGTCTTGTGATCTTTCTCCTGTTCTAAATATTTCAAAAGATGCGATTGGTAATTCATTAAATAATTCCACGTTAAATGTCCAAGTAACGGGAGAATGTATTCCATCAGTTGCAAAAACAGTCACAGAAAATTGGTTAGGGGCAAAAGGGAAGGTCTTATTGATTTGTCCAGGACAATTTTGTAGGAATGTTTCATTCTCTTCATAAGATGCTTTTATCCAACAAGTCAAATCATCATTTTCTGGATCGGAAGTTCCTGTTAAATCAATATTGACAGATGCTGTTTTTCCGAGGTACAGAGTCCCCCAACCAGAGATATCAGGTGTAGTATCAACAGTTAGCAAAGGAGGATTATTTGTCAATTCAATTGTACGAGTTTCATAGGCACAATTTGAGGAAGAGTCACAAACTTCTAGAGTGATTTGATTTATTCCATCAGATAAACATTGAATATTATCATTAGCTACTATAATTGAATAATTATTATTAGATTCACAAGATTGGGTAATATCTCCATCAATACTACTAGACCAAGTGTATGTAATTAATTCATTATCTAGATCCCATGAGTTACTGGCATCAAAAATCACTTCTGAGCCGCTTGCAAATACTTCATCATTTAACGGCTCATTCCAAACAATTATCGGTGGCTGATTAGAGATTTCTAAAATACATGTTACTGAGATATCATTAATCAGTTCGTATGAATTGGAATCATTGTGTATAGAATCATAGTCACAGCCAGTATATACATTATTCACTGTAGACCAATTATTTACAGGAGTCCATCTTTTTCCAACGAATGGTCCCAAAACATCAATTCCCTCATAGGGTAAAATAGTCGAATAGTCTGATTCAAATTGATCAAAAGATAAATTTACAGTAGAATATGGAATATGATTCAAATATTGATTCAAAACATGTACCTCAACATTCCACATTAAGTCCAGAATGCTGTCACTTGTTGTGAATTCAATATCCTCTATTTCTTCACTAACTACGGATGGAGATATCCATCTGAGATGGCTACTCGATTTTAGTTCGACTTGATTTGCGAAATTATAAGGAGCTAGGCTATTTGAAATATTGACCATACTATTTTCCAAACTTACTGTAGCGTAGTATAAATCTAAATTTTCACCTTCTAACTGTGTATGATCTACCAACTCCAAACCCCATTTCCCAGAGTTTGTACAATCACTCGAGGCTGTAATCCATGAGTTGTTAATGTAAGATGTCATATCACCTTTAGCTTTCCAATAGAAACCACATACATCGCTCGCCAAAAATAATGAATTGATTTCTGCATCTACATTATTTAATTTCATGGCCTCTCTATCATCAGAACAATCTCCAGCATCTTCAAAATCACACCTGCTAGCAATTGAAACATTATCAAGAATAATATTGCCTTGATGAGAAATTCCTGTATTATCAATATCTAAAGAAGGATTTTCTATCGGCATGTAGATAGTTAGATTTTTCAATTGTAAATCAATACTATCTTTCACCGTTACTCCCCATTTGTCATTAAAGCTGGAGCACATGTAACAAGAGACATTCTTACCACCGCTTACTACATCATTGGATTCCTCGAAATAGAAGCCTGAACCAAAACTAGAGGAAAGACTGTTAATTCCATTACCTGAAGTTACGATATACTCTAACTCGACATTACTAGAATCTCTAACCGATACTCCATGGCCAGAGTTATTGAAACTTTGAACTGCATTAACATCGGGATGGAATTCTCGAAAATCAACTCCACTAGCACCATTATCTGAGACATTCCAATTTGTTCCACGAACTCCACCTTTCCATAATAACACACCAGGTCCTGTAGAATTTCTAACTACTAAATTGTTCAAAGTTGGAGGTCCAGATGTTCCCCAGTTTGATGAACGCCAAAATAATCCTGCGCGATCATTGAATGGGACTGAAAAACCGGTTTCCCCATTATTTATCATAGTCAGATTATTCACAACCATAGAGGAATCTATCATATAAGCCCTAAATCCAACAACTGGATTATTTTCAATTAATGCACCTTCAATTCTTATTCCACTGGTATTGACTTCCAATGCTGCAATGCCAAGTCCAGGTGTTTTTGCATCAACACCTCCCGTTCCTCTTATCACTAAATTTGTAAATATTGAATTTATTGGAAGATTTGAAAATTGACTATGATTATATTGTTCAACCATAACTCCTCTATATTGACTATCTTCAATTACTACATTTGTGAATGTAGGCCTTGTGTTCCATCCTTGAGTAATGTGTCTGACATAAATTCCATTATCTGAACGAGATACACTTGAATCTACAATTAATGGTAAAGAATCTTCGACCCATATCCCTGCTGCAATTGATGTTGTTGCACCACTAATGTTACTCACATGTAAATTACTAATTACTCCCCCAGAATTACCCCAATAATTCAGTCCTCGGGTAACTAAATCATTAATCACAGCTCCGTTGACAATCGGGCTTGATGATGCCCCAACCGACAATCCAATTCCCTTCCTCCAATTTGTATTAAGAGGAATATCTTGACCACCTCCTTCAATTACTAAATTATTTATTCTTGGTGATGCTGAGTCAAAAAGGTCAACGGCTACTAAATCTGCATTCTCAACTCTCAAATTATTTATTGTTGGGTTACTACCATATATCGTTATTCCATATTCCGAATTCCTGATTGTCAAGTTATCAATCTTCGAACCCAAGCCATTACTTGAGGAATTAAAGATCAAACCGTCATGATTGCCCATTATTGAATTTAAGATGACTGGTGAAGATGAAGTCCCTTCAATTGTAATTCTCCCTGCAATCAAAATATCTTTATCATCTCCTAGATTGATTTCAGTACCCGCTTCAACAACAAGTATCTCACCGCTCTCAACAGTGTAACCGTCAACTAAGTTGATAGTACCATTCCAGACAGTTGTTGATTTAGAATTTGAAGCCAGTGAAGTCATTGGTGCAAACGCAATAGATGACATTAGAAGTATAGAAACTAGAAAAACTGCACGTTTGAATCCACTATTAGGGTGTGCAGGCATGAACTAACGGCAGTGCAACAACATATATTTGTGGTGGACAAATGGGTCTGAAGATAGAGTATGGTAAACGAGTCATAATAAAGTGCAAGAATACCCGAAGATGTTGGGGAACATTATGAGTACTGCCTTTGTACTGTTCAAATGTCAGCCACAAAGAGAGCTTGAAGTCTATCTTGCATTACTGGAAATTGATAGCGTCAGTGAAACACATGTGGCTTACGGTGAATATGACCTTGTAGCAAGAATTGATTTTGAAGATGAAAAAGAAATGGCAAAAACTTTGATAGGGAATATGCGCTCAATTCCCGGAGTACAGAAAACTGAAACTTTGATAGCAGTGGAGGCATAAATTTGGCTGTTGGATTTATCTTAATTACAACCGAACCCGGTTGTGAAATTAAAGTTAGAGAGGAAGTAAGTAAAATTAGTTGTGTTAAAGGACAATGGATAGTTTTTGGAAATCATGATCTTTTTGTGAAAGTTGAAGCCGAAAGTGAATCTGAACTGACTCAATGTATCGTTCAAGAAATTCGTTCAGTAAAGGGTATTCATGAAACAAGGACACTTATTGGTGCTGAAATCTAAATAGATCTTGTTAATTTTTCTAATAATTCATTTGCGGCATTGTTACACTCCGCAGAACGGAAACGATGTATTGCTTCTTGCCAATATGATAAACGATAATTTGGATGAATGATTCCTCTCCAATACCAACACTGTGCACTAATTCGACGATAAGCAGCTAAATCTTCTCTCATTGGCTCCTGGAATAAATCATCATGATATTGAATAAGCCAATCTGGGAAATTTGGTTTGGTAACTTCTAATGCTGAATGAATAATTCCAATCTTCTTCAACTGATCGGAAGTATCTTGAATGAAAGAATTTACTGATTCTAATGTTAGTTCAAGTAACTCAGGAGTATTAGATATTGCTAATTTGGCTCTCAAATCAAGCATTTTTAGGTACTCCTCATTATCTGAAAGAATTATTTCAAGCTCTGTTCTTGATTGTGATGCCAAAGTTAAATCGGAGGTTTCTAGTGCTATCGAGTGTTTCAGTAAATTCAGTGTTAATTCCGCTGTGAAACGATCTGTATCAGATAAATTCTGAAAATCAATTTGATGAATTTCATTGAGAATCTCTCTTGCTAATGAATTATCGATTTTTCTAGAAATTCTATCATCAAACTTTCTAACAATCATAGAAATCGTAAATCTGATTTTATCTGCTGCAGACAACTGAGATAGTGCTTCTTCCTCCAATGATAAAGCCGAATCAATATCACCATTTATCCTGCACAATCTAGCCAATCTCAGTTTTTTTTGTGGACTGTCTTCTATCATCGGCAAATGTTCTTCAGCAATTTCATATTCTGCCCTTTCAAAAGCAATATCCACAGCTTTTATCCTGAAATTATCATTATCTTCAAATTTAATTGCTTCTTCTATTAGTAATGCTGCTGTTGCACTATCATCTTCAGATATTATTGATATTTTATCGGATATTTGAGAGCTATCAAAATCATTAGAATTTATCTTATGGAATGTTTCGAGCCAGAGTGATTTTTCATTATCTATTTTGGACCAAAAACTTGCTGCATTTTTATGCATCTTTTTTTTCTCAGAATCAGACCATAAAGAACGTCTAACATTTCTAATCAAGTGGTGTGGTTCTGATTTTTCTTGGTACCAACGTAAAATTGCTGAGTCATCAAGCTCATTAATTCCACTTGANTTAGATATTTCATCAACTGGGAGAGGAATGGGGCTCAAACTNAGTTCATCCAATGTTGAAAGTGCATCTTTTTTCAACTTACTAATTACATTAGATTCAACAAAATTTTGTACAGCTTCTACTTCCGCAGGTAATTCACTTTCAGGTCNCCANAGATGTAATGCGAGAGGGTGACCTCCCAATGCTTCCACAATATTCAATGCTTCTTCAGATTCTATTTCATCAGGAAGAAGATTTCTTCCATCTTTTTTATTTAACCCTGATAAACGAATATCAGAGAAACCGTCTATTGAATTGAAAGGATTGGGTGAACGAAAAATTACCAATATTGACGCTTTACTTTCACTCAATTGATTGAGTAATTTATCAATACTATCGATATGCCTAGGATGGATTTCTTGAATCTCGTCAATAATTAATAGANTCTTNTTCTTACCACAATATGAAGTNAGGGCTGAANTATCGCGTAATGATTTCTTTCCTGTCCATTGAGATGCAANACTTGAGATATCCGTATTTGAATAACAAGTTGCCCACCTAACCGTCCATCCANCTTCAAGTATCTCNGNGACAATATTCCTTGCTAGACTAGTTTTACCGATTCCTGGTAACCCACTCAAGAAAATATTATCTCCATCAAGAATTTTCTTAGTTAAGTTTTTGATATCATTATTTCGTCCGAATAGACGAGTTAGTTCAGGCATTTTACCAAAATTCTTCCCTGATTTAAATTGATGTTCACTCTCAAACCCACTAACTACATTCCTACCAGAAGATGTTAGATGAATTACCTTTCTTTTCCTAGATCCTCCACCAATTACATGAGCTATTCTAGTAAATACTAAACCATCTTTCTCAAGTTTTGTTAATGGTTTATGGAGTGATGAACGAACAAGTCCAAGGGAATCAGCAAGGCCCGGTAGTGATATTGCTCTTGGAACGTCCCAACTGTCTTCTATTTCCTCACTATACTCAGAAAGCCGGGAAAGAATAGCCCTCTCAGTGTCGTTGAGCATGACACGCGACTAGGTCAAGGGTTCATGGGCATTCACCTTTCCCGTTCATACTGTTATGGTAGTGGTAGGGAGTCAAATTGACCTTCCAAGTAAGCCCGGAGTGTATCTTTTTAAGCAAAAAAATGAGCGTGTTTTATACGTTGGTAAAGCAAATAATCTGAAAGAAAGGGTCAAATCATATTTCTCTAAAAAACCCGATAGAGCTATGATACCAAAACTGGTAACAAATTCAGAAAAGATTGACTTCATCGTCACTCAGAATCCTAGTGAAGCTTTAGTTCTTGAAAGAGAGTTGATTCGTAAGCATAAACCGAAATATAATTCCAGACTGAAAGATGATAAATCATTTCCATTTATTTCTCTAACAAATGAGGAATTTCCTCGAATACTATACACAAGATTTCCTGCTGAAAATGACAAACGTTGGGGTCCATTCCCAGATGCAGGTGCTGCAAAGAGAGTTATACAACTATTAAGAAAACAGTTTGGAATTAGAGATAAGGACTGTAATGGAAAGGATGGATGTTTTTCTAAACATATTGGACTTTGTAAGGGTCCTTGTGTTGATGCAGAAGGTTATCCTGAGATTGTAAAAATGGTTTCAAGCGTTTTAGATGGTAATGCCGGTAAATTAATTCAAGAATTGAATATAGAAATGGATATACACTCAAAAAATCTAGAATATGAAAAGGCTGCAGAAATTAGAGATATTATATCATCAATACAATCAACAGTTTCTCAACAGATAATTAATTCAAGATTTTATCAGGATTGTGATGCGATAGGGTTTGCATGTAGAGATGATTTTGCTGTTGTAGTAATTCTTCATGCTAAAGATGGTATTATTCAAGGCGAAGTAAACTATCCATTAATTCACAAAGGAGATATCTCAGANTCAGTATCATTGGTACTTTCTGAACATTATTCTGACAGAANACCTCCAAAAACAATCTTACTTCCAAGTCCAATAACGAAAGTAATGCAAGAATGGCTAACAACAAGAAAAGGAAAGAAGGTCGAAACAAGAATTCCTCTTAGNGGAGAACTGGCNAAATTNCAAAAGATGGCNACTAAAAATGCTGAAATACAGGTCACTAGACAAAAAAANAAACATTCAGGGAACTTAGAAAAAATTGCTGCTGATGATGGTGCTAGATTATTGGAATTAGATTCTCTAGATCATATTGTTTGCTTTGATATGGCCCAACTTCAAGGTAGTGAGAGAGTAGGCGCCTCAGTAGTATTCAGAAAAGGGAGACCTTCAAAAAAGGAATATAGAACTTACATAGTCAAAACTGAAGTACTAGATGACCTTAGAATGATGTCTGAAGTAGTTGAAAGATGGTTAAAACGACAGGATGAATGGCCTGATTTATTGTTACTAGATGGAGGGAAAACTCATCTAAATACCATTAATAATTTATTAGAAAATTATAATTTAACAAGTAATTTTACTATTGCCGCATTGGCAAAAAAAGAAGAAACAATCTTCCGCAAAGATGAGAAGCCGGTAAAAATCGATAGAAAAGGAAGAGTATTAATCCATGCTAGAGATGAAGCTCACAGATTTGTAAATAATTTCCATCGAAAAAGAAGGGGAAAAAATACTTTGAAAAATCCTCTAGAGGGCATTGAAGGACTAGGTGCTAAAAAAATACAAGCATTAATGGTTCATTTTGGAAGTTATAAAAATATAAAATTCGCTTCACTAGAAGAATTACAAAAAGTCCCAGGAATTGGTAAAGAAATGTCAGAAAAAATTTATTCGGAATTGATTTAGATAGATTATTCTAAATCTTCAATTTCGTCTGTTTCCCACCATGATTCACTCGCTACCATAACTGGGGAATCCATTGAGCCGAAAACTTCTACAGCTGCAACTTCAGTAAGTTTCTCTTGCAATAGTTCCTGCTGATGAATTTTTTGAATCTTCTTTTCCTTTCTTCTTCTTACCAGTCGTAATAAAAATAAACATGAAAAAATAGTTAGTAGCAGAATATAAGGCATTAACTCAACGAATATAAACGACCAACTGTACTCTAGGCTAAAAGTTACTGAGTCAGAATTTTTCTTACAATCAAACCATGATGAAGAGTCGGGGCAAACTGGTGTAAGATATGTCAATACTTGATTTCCATCAATGATTGAGATTTGGCCACGATTATTTGAGCTTTCAAATGAAGAAAAACGAATTTCATCAGGCATATGGATAATTATTAATGATGAGGAGCGTATTGTACCAAATATAGTATATTCAAAAATAGGAAATATTTCTTGTTGCATCTGAGATTCATCAAAAGTTAGTCCAAAATCGCTACGCACAGGGTCGCCAAAAGGCCATTCAAGCAATGATTGGAAGTTTCTATTTGAGGCTCTATGAATATCAACATTAATTTGGTCACTGGTTGATGAAATACTTAATTCGGCATTATTTATTGAGGCAGTAAAATTTATTGGATTCAAGTCTGAAGGAGAAATTGTTTCAGGTATTTGATAACTATCTGCATTGAATAAGAAAGGTGTTCGGATTAAATCCACGTTTAGTTCATACTCACGAATTCCTAAATCTAATGGAAAGCTAGAAATTTCATTATCACTAATGACTTCTGGAAATATCTCATTGAGATCTTCTGCCAATTTAACCATCCCAGAATTAGAAATGGTAACATTGATTTCTTTACCATTTCCAAAATTTAACGGTGCTTTTATTTCTGAATCTCCCAATAATCCACCGTTACTATTTATCCCATCATCGGAAGATGGTCCCTTCCTGTCACCAACTGCAATTGCCCTACGAATTAAATCAGAGGGTATGGGTCTTAGTTCGATATTATCTTCGCCTAAATCGATATTTAGTCTGTATATTGAGAAAGTTAATTCAGCATCAAAATCAATATTAATCTCACCACTCAATTCATTGACAGCTACTTTATTCAAAAAAACCTCTATTTGCGAACTGATACAAGTACCTTGATTTGATGAGCAGATTAAATCATCTGATGTTTCTTCACAAGGAATCGAAGTTAAACAAATTGGATGTTGCCAATCAAAAACTCTAGTGCCTTCAAACCCTGATTCAAAAATATTATCCTCATAAAATAGTGACTGAATTTCAATCTTTTCACTCTGTCCTTGATTTGAACGTATCCATTCAGGTAGAAGTAATTCTAAATTTATATTTGTGTTAGGGAACATTTCAGGTAGTATATCCTGTAACCACTCTGAATTAGCCGAGAAATCTACTTCCATAATACTCATCGCAGATGCAAAATCTTCGTCATTAAATATTGAAAAATCTAAACTAGAAATGTCGCCCAAACTAGAGCCCAACATATTTTGAATAATATTTGACAATTGAATTTGAACTGGTTGGGAAATTGATTGGATATAAATTGGATTGGCTCCAGACATAGGATTTACATCTTCTAAACAATATCTAACTTCCAGCATTTCCTCACAAGTCAGACCACTTTGATGTTTAAAATCTAAACCACCAGAATTATCTGAAGGAGAAAATATTGGTTGGGTAAATTCTATATCGGTTCCGAATAGTTCAGAAAAACCAGAAGAAATATCTGCTATTGGGATACCTTGGAGCAAAGAAGAAAAATCTTCTTCTAATTCATAATCTAACATCCTGATTCCGTCGGAAGTAATTACTGGGAGATTAAGTTGTGAATCTTCAAATTCAAATAGCCAATCATCTAAAGTTTGTGAATCGAGATAGTGAATTGATAAAATCATCTCAATTTCTGTATTAGCAGAGTCTCTGGCATCAATTGAAACATCTATCGATAAAGATGGTTGGTAATTTTTTATTGAAAATACTGAAGAAGGATTTCTATTCTCAATTCTCATGATTAAATTGGAAGAAATATTAGAGGCAGTATTTTCGGTATTATCTAGATATAAATGACCAAAATTCTGAGCTAACTGATTTGGAATATTCTTAGTCAATAATATTCCAGGAAAATCAACTTCAAATGCTGTTGAATAAGCAGGGGGATACACAGTCAATTCAACATAATGTCCGGGTAGTGATTTGGCATTAAATGTGGATTCTATGTCTCCTCCCATTAACAATAGTCCACGCATTATTCTGTCCAAATTTCCATTATTATCATTCAATCCTAAAGAATCAGGATTTAGTGATAGGATAAATACTCCTCTAAAACATATTGCAGGAGTGAAGGGATTGTTCGTTCGACCATTTGCTTCATCAATAGAATCTTGAGACGCATCGTAGGTACATTGCGAGTCATCAGATGAAATAAAATCTATAGATGAGACTGTATTAAGAAGAGAATCTTCAGTATAGTCAAAATTGTCCTCGATATACTCTCGCATGTTAGTCTGAACTAATGAAATCATTCTATCTTCTACTGATATTCCATTTCTTACCAAATCAAGATAATTTCTAATATAATCTGCAGGAATTCCATCTTCAAGATTACTATCCCCCTCAAGATCTAAATCAATCAAATCTAAATCTGCACGAGATAATTCATGTACAGCAGTTGATACAGTCAAAGATACTGAATATGCATCTACCACATTCACAACAATTGAAGATTTAATCCATTCACTGGAGGATGAGCCATCTAAATTTGAATCATAATCATCACAGATTCCATTTTGGCTATTCCATGTCGAACAAATATTATTCTCAACCTCGGGCTCACCGGGTGGTGGAGATGCTGAATAAACAGGGGAAATTAGCAACATAATCAGTATCACTGCTATACGTTGCATAATAGAATGGGGGAAGTCATCTACCATAAGTCTGAATCCATCTTGCATCTCGGACTGATTGATGAGCGGGGAAAAAAACAATTCACCAATCCAGAAAAATATTGGTTTTTTCCTTGAATCAGCAGGTAGGAATGGGGAAGAAATAGCGGAGCTATTAGATGATATTCCAAGACGCTGGGAAAAATTTGACGATATTGCGATAATCCCAAACTCATCATTCAAGAATGAACATTGGGAGCCAATAATTAACGAAGATTTTTGGAAAATGATTTGTGAGAGTTTGAAAGTAAATAGGTTGGCCAGATTAGGAGAGATTATTGGAGTTAAGAGAGAATCAACCGTTGAAATGTTAGTAGGAGATAATGATTGGGCAATCAGGAAAGAAAATGGAATAAAATACGGTTATAATGTCACTAAATGTATGTTCTCTTCAGGGAATATAAATGAAAGGAAAAGAATGGGTGAAATAGTCAAAGAAAATGAAATAATTGTCGATCTATTTTGTGGTATTGGTTACTACACATTACCAATACTAGTCAAAAGTAATGTAAAACATGTGTACTCCTGTGAATGGAATATCAATGCGATTGAGGCATTAGAATTCAATCTTAAGAATAATGATGTTCAAAGTAGATGTACGATTCTTGAGGGCGATAATCGTGAAACTACAGAAATATTAGAGAATATTGCTGATAGGGTTCTACTTGGGCTATTACCAAGCGCTGAAAAATCATTTGGAGTGGCTTTAAAATGCATAAAAAAAGAAGGAGGAGTCTTACATATTCATGGGTTAGCTCCTTCGAAGAATCATGAGATTTTTGTAACTGATACAATTGATAAGTTACATAATATTGATCAGAAGTACAAATCGATTAGTTATGAAGTAAATAAAATAAAGTCGTACGCCCCACACTGGGATCATTTGGTACTAGATGTCACATTTGAAGAGACGTAGAATAACTAGTTCAGAGTATGAATGGTTACACAAAGGTACAGTTTATGTTTTATCCTACTATAAATTCGGGAGTATATGCGCACTCTCGCACTCATGATATGTCTACTCATGATTGTGCCTACCTTAGCTGGATGTTTCACTGAAGAAACCAATAATAATATCAATCAAGATGATGAATGGTGGAATACACCAGTTCATGAAAGAGAAAACATGGAATTGAATATGACAGGCTGGAGAAGCCAACTTCCAGTTGATGGGAAATATTCTTGGTCTGGACCAACAGAACATTTTGTTGAAGTTGATTTACCACTTTCTGAACAAGATGTTGGATACCCAGGTCCGGCTTTAATGCACGTTTCTTTATGGATGCCTGAAGTACCTAATGGAACCAAAGTTCCTGTGATTGCGACAATACATCCGTACTATGATTTTGGAGGTGAAGGAGTTGTCGGAGATGATTCTAATCCGAATACAATACCTGACGCGGGTGTTGGACTATGGGTTTTAGAAGAATTTGTTCCTCATGGATATGCATTGGCGCAAATCTCTACATTTGGAACTGGGCAATCAACTCATTGTCAAGATGTGAAAGGTCTAGGAGAACAGATAGGAATTCAAGCAGCGGTTCAATGGCTTGGAGAACAAGAATGGTCTAATGGAAATGTCGGTCTGATGGGTAAATCATATGCAGGCACTACAAATTGGGAGGCTGCTCAGAATCCGTCTGAACATCTGAAAACTATAGTTCCAATCTCTGGCTCAATAGGAGTTCAACAAATGTTCTATAGAAATGGCTCCAGTGAAGCAAGAGCAATGCTGTATGATGTTCTGTATGAGGGTGCAACAGCAGACGCAACAAGCGATGACATGAGATTCTGTACAGATGATGCAATCGGTCCATTGAGCCCCTTTACTACCTGGTTTGGAGCAGGTTTGGGTGGAGATGAGTGGAATGATTATTGGGATGAAAGGTATCATTTACAAGATGTTATTGATAATTACAAGGGGAGTGTGTACATTGTATGGGGATTGCAAGACTGGAATGTTGATCCATATCATGCATTCCCAACCCACCAACTATTGAAAGACGCAGGAATAAATGTACGGACTATTGCAGGTCAATGGGGGCATAATTACCCAGATCAACCCAGTGTACATGAAGGATTAGATTCAGGATATGGTGCTGAAGCCTTTCCAAAAGTGACTAGAATGGATTGGGCTGTAGAATTATTCCCATGGTTTGAGTACTACTTGAAAGGAATTGGTGAAGAACCCGAATCATATGTTCAAGTGCAAAGAAATGATGGAGAATGGCATATTGAAGAAACATGGCCTGCTGAAGATACAAAAAATGTACAATATGCTATTGCTGACTGGGAGGGAGGAATGTCAGGTACAGTAAATTCCCAACAATCAATGACAATCACTAGTCAACCACTATCACAAGAAATGCATATCTCAGGTTTACCTACTTTACATATCGATGCGAGAACAAATACTTGTAATGGCGGGCAACTGTTTGTTACTATGTTTGATGGAACTTCTGGCCTGAGACTCGGGCATGCTACTATGGATGTAAGATATAGAGATGGGGGATACGATGCTAAACCAACTTCTCCAATGACTAGTTATAGAATGCTAATGGAATTTAATCCGATGGACGTTGTAGTACCTGAAGGACATACCATTCAATTAGTTATTTCAGAGTCAGGGGAAGATTACCTACCATCACCTTGTGCATCAGCTGGTATGACTATTTTTGCTGGTTATCAAGTACTAACACTCCCAACAATCGATAGGCCAATGGATCATGAAAATTGGTTCAATGTTCCGAACTGGTGGGACGAATAATTGGAATATTCCTTAGTTTACCTAGACATTCTTTATGGAAATAGTTACTTCTAAATTTCCTGGTACTACGCTTAACGATGTATCCACATTTTGAACAAGTCCAAGCCCATTGAGATTTTTTTTCTTGTAAATCTCTAGTTAATTCCTTTCCAATCGCATTCATTTTCTTTTTTTCAGGCCAGATATTTTCTAATTGACGGAAATTTTTGTCATGAGAAAAGTTTCCTAAACAGTGCAAGTATTCATGGAAAAGAACAAATTCTGCATATTTTAGATATTCTTTCTGAAGTAAATTTCTATTTAGTTTAACTTGACAATTATCTGGACTAATTTTTTGCTTTTTATCTAAATTTGTCGTAAGCCCATGCCTTGAAATTGAATTGTTNGAAAGGAAGGANATTTNAATTTTAGTCAATTTNGANATCTGAGTATCNGAAAAAAATCTTTCATCNTTANTATCAGTAAAATTCTTCATTTTAATNATTACATTGTTCTTAAGCTCAGATAANTCTGAAANATTNGCTGATTTCATATTAAAATCTCTAGAAATCTATCCTAGTAGTAAGANCCTGTTCCTTCGTAGTATAATCTCANTTGAACACCAAACTCTGGATCATCACCAAACCATACAACGGAATCCATATGTTCCAAAGTAGTCAGACTTGTAGGCCAATCTGATTCAAAATATCCTGGATACAAATCTTTCACCAGCATCGTCCCATCCGCACTACCATCGGTTCTGAATAGTTCCCAATAGTTCCAAGGAGTCCAGCCAAAGAAGTAAATTACATCTCCAAGAACTTCAGGATCGGATTCCATAGCTCCATAGTTCATTGAATTAGCATTAAACCAAATTTCNCCATTGAAGGTCCATGGGGCAACCTCTGTNATAATGTAAGTTCCATCAAGNGTTCCATCTGATAGAGCTGGTTCGTTTCCAGTATAGAAGTTCCCCCAGAAATCAAATTCAATGTGTTTTTCCTGATTGTAAAGGAACTCATTTTCTGGATCTTGTTCAATGAAATCAGTACAATACCATTCTCCATTCATTTCATTATNCTCACAATAGTTCCATCTATCTTCAATTANNGAAACATTTTCATCTGTCCAATGATCGAAAAGTGGATTAGTACAATACCATAAATCATCAAATCCATTCGCAACTTCTTCAGCATTCCCTTCCCAAATACAAGAAGTATAATTTCTCCAAGCAGAGCCGACAATTGTGTCTAAAGACATGAATAATTCGTCTCCAAATANAGTTAATGTTTCTGGATTACCAAAGAATTCTTGATCTTCACCAACTCTAAATGTAGTCTCATTAGTTCCTGAACTAGTCCAAAGCTCTATCCTACTAATATCCCAGTCCTCTCTATATGANCCAGCTGCAAAATATAATTTATCATTAAACTCGATAAACTGAGAAGGATAACTACCATAGTTTGCACCACCGGCAAAATCTGTTGGAACCCGGATATCTTTTACCAAACTCGTAGATGATGTAATACCAGTAGTTTTCCATAATTCTTGACCTACAATACCATCATTTGCGGAAAAATAAATGATTCCTCCGGCTTCTGTGATTTGAGATGGATTACTACTTGGAGACCCTGGATTAATATCCATGATCATTGTCGTTCCTTGCTCAGTTCCATCACTTCTCCAAAGTTCTGTCCCATTCACCCCGTTATTCGCAGAAAAATAAACTACGTCTGCAATAGTCATCAAAGAACTAGGAGTACTTTCGGAGGCTCCCGGATAAATATCTGAAACCATGTATGTTCCTTGTTCAGTACCATCTGTAAACCACAACTCAGTACCATTAACACCGTTCGTCGCTCTGAAATACGCTCCAGACCTNGATTCTGTGATTAATGAAGAATAACCATTAACTGCTGAAGATAACAGCCCTCTAGCATAACCTGGATTGATATCCTTAATCATGTAAGTTCCTTCTTCTGTTCCATCAGAATACCATAATTCACTTCCNTTAACTCCATTACTGGCTGCAAATAATATTCCTTCGCCAAATCTTACAGGATCAATTAGTCCACTAGAATAAACTCCTGGAAGAATATCTTTTACTAATTCTGTTCCATCTCTAGTTCCATCACTTACCCATAGCTCTAGTCCAGTGGAACCGTTGTTCCCNGTGAATAAAACAACCTCATCTAATTCAATAATCCATGTAAGACCTGATGAACCTGGAGGTAATACNAAATTATCAGTCAATCTTTCGAAAACAGTATTACAGAATGANAAACTGTGTNTAGCTTCATCGAGATGTAAAACTCCATCATTTTCTTCACCCTTCCCGGAACCATCATCAAATCCAGATATGACTGTTATTCCATTACTGATAGTAGGACAATCAACATTCGGGAGAGGTCTATACAAAATCACTTTATCAGATAGTTCTTGAAGAGATTGTTTTGTTGATTCAAGAGCATTATCAAGGCTTTCTATGGCCTCACCTTCTGACTCTAATAAAGCCTGCAAGGCAGCTAATTCAAGAGTCTGATCAATCATAATATTATACAGTGCTGAATTGTTATAATCGCTGGAACTTATTTGAGAAAGCAGCTCTTCTCTTTCTTGGACTAATTCATCAATTTGTATCATCATAGAATTAGAAGTATTATTCAGAGCATCAAGATCGTTCCTTAAAGCTATATTTTCATTAATTAAGGCCTCTAATAATTGAGTCATTTCATCTTGATTTTTCTGTAATTCATCTACATCCTCATTGGTTTGACTGATACTATCGTTTGACGCGCAACCGGCTAGAGCTGTTGATAACATCAGAATTGAAAGTAATATACTGAGACTGCCCCTCATGAATGTGGGATAAATATAAACTCTAAAAACTAATTTATAAATTTAATAAAATAGCGTGAAATTATTCATTTTCCAAAAAAATATTCTTTCTGTAATATGATAATTCATCGATACTGCCTCTAATGTCTCCTAATGCTCTATGGCCTGAATTATTCCTCCATTTGGGTAATTCAGGATACCATCTTCTTACTAATTCCTTAACACTTGTAACATCTACACTTCGATAATGGAAGAAAGAGTGTAAATTAGGCATATATCTACGT
>NZDA01000018.1 GCA_002686525.1 Methanobacteriota archaeon
TTGGTTTTAAAGTACCATTAATTCACGGAAATGGGCCAGTAGGAATCATGTTTTCTCTTTTTGTAATAGGGATTGCCTCTCTTTGTTTAGTGGCCGATGTTGATTTTATTGAAAAAGGAGTTCAAAGAGGGGCGCCTAAGCAATTAGAATGGAGAGCCGCATTCGGTTTAATGGTGACTTTAATCTGGTTATATATTGAGATATTGATCCTATTAGCCAAGCTTGCTTCCTCAAAGTGATAGTATGGAAACTGACCTAATTTTAGGCTTGACTTTGGCAGGGATTACATTAGGACTTGTGGAAGGAATAAAGCCGGGGCCTTTGCTCACGATGGTGATTAAAGAAACACTTTCTGGAGGCCTTAGAGCGGGTGTTTGGACAGCAGCAGCCCCTATTTTTACAGATGGGCCTTTAGTGATTGTTAGTTTATTCGCAGCAGCATGGTTTGCTACACAACCTTTGGCCTTGTTTACGATTTCTCTTTTAGGGGGATTTTTCCTTCTGAAGATGGGAATTGATTGTTTCTCTATAGATCCTCCAACTAGTGAAGATTTACTTATAGATACCAAAGGAGCGTTTCGAAGAGGGATTCTAACGAATTTATTGAATCCCAATGTTTACGTATTTTGGTTTTTAATTGGAGGGCCACTAATGGCCTCAGCAGCAGAAGAGGAACCCCTTGCTCCTATTGCCTACGCTCTTTCTTTTCTAATCTCAATTATTTTAGTCAAGGTCTTTATTGCATACTTATTTGATAAAACACGAGGAAATATATCAGTAAAAACATACAATTTGGCATTATCTTTTTGTGGTTTCGCGATGATAATATTTGCGGCAGGATTCATTATTCAAGGCATCGATATTTGGATTAATGATATTTAATCAAGCTAATGTTTTGGGGCCACCTTCAGGTAAGATATTCAGAGGCGCTATTGAACCTCTAAGACTAGGGCCCACCATTGTAGTTCCATATATCCCTTCATCCTGTAGGTTATTTCCAATATTATGTGAAAGTCCGAACCAAGCTCTTCCATGATTATCCACAAGNATATCAATGAAGTCTCCAAATCCNCCACATCTATTGTACCCACAGTCGGCTTCGAGGCTTAACGGATCACCAAATTCATTTACTTGAACCGTNGTAATCAATGGCGTCTCGCTGAATGAATCAGTCATTATTGAGATATAACCATTCCAAGTATCTCCNCCNGTATCTCCNAGATATGCAAAGGCGACTTTACCACTNTCTCCTGCAGCAACGGCGGGNAATCCGGTNCCATTAAGCCCTGGAGGNGCNACCATCAANGGAGCACTCCAAGAATCTCCTTGATTNAATGAATATGAATAATATGGTAAATCATCTGCACCCATCCACATTGCGTGAAGGTTATTTTCTTCATCCGGATAGACTTGAGCCTCTTCGAAGTTCCAAGTATCTGCCATACCAGTTACATCTGTAGGCAACTCATGCTCAGTCCAAGTCAGACCTCCATTGGTACTTCTGTAAATTGAGTAACCTTCTCCATCACAACTAGGATTACCTCTGTAAAAATTACCATCGTTTGCACCTACCATATGGCCAGTCAATCCTCCACTGTTACAATTAACTGGAGCGCCCGGAACTTCTGGCCCCCAAGTCAAACCTCCATCATTACTTGTTGAACAAAGAGGAGACTGCCAATTTCCATTGACGCAAAATACCCATGTTGTTTCATGAAATGCTGCGTTATAGGGAGAGGAAGCTATTGTTTGATGATCTTGAACTGAGTATCCAGTTGCAAATGATGCCAATCCAAATGGCCCCCACGTTTCTCCTTCGTCATCTGACCACTCAACAGTCATTCCAGCCAGAGCATGCATATCGAATTTCATTATCCTATCAGTCCACCTATCTACGTAGACGTATGGGTCATTACTATTTGCTACAGCGCCCTGGTATGTATTTTCACAAGAGTATGAGGAGACGTCAACCATCTCAATCATATCTGTACATCTAATAATTGCAGTAGAACCACCCGGCCCATTACCCCAACTAGTCATGTACAAATTATCAGCAGAAGTGATTCCGATAGTCGGTTCAAAAGTTGAAAACCCTATCCCATAATAAGTCCCTTTAGTACACATTGGAACATTTTCTCCTTGTAAAATTGAAGTTCCATTAATGATATGTGGAGCCGACAAAGCATTAACAGCTCCGGGATAATGGTACCAAGTATTATTGGCTATACCATCTGGACAGAGATTATCAAAAGGACTACTTTCTTTTATTTCTTCGACCGTATTTCCAGCGAAACAACCCGAAATCATAGGAGCCAACATTAGAAGAATCATACAACCGGCTATTGCGCGCATATCCATTCGTAAATATACTACATACATCAGAATAACGGCAAAACCATCTTGATGTATTATTGATTAATTTTCTTCAATCACTGCATCGATGGCACTGTCAGTTTTTGTTCTTAGCCATATGGTCACAGCTGCAATAATAATTAGAATAGACGTAAAAAATACGCCCAGCATGAAAAATAAGTTCGAAGTTTGTACGTTTGTTGCTGAGACNTCCATGTCAAATGCAGGAATTTTACTCTCATCGTAAACAGGTCTAACCATAATCAAGTCGAACGAAGAGTCTTCGTCATAGAAATCAGATGGAGGNGCAGGGTCTAAGTCCGAATAACCATCAAATCGCAATGGGACTTCGAAAATAATTTCTTGACTGACATCTAGTGTTAGCAACACGTCAAATGTGTAGGGTACCCTCGGCTCCATAAATTCAGAACCAGTCAATACTCCTGTGATTGGAAGAGATATGGCGGTACCAGTCACATCGAATTCAGTCCATTTATCCCAATGCTCTGGCTGAACATCTAAAACGATGTATACGGTATCACCAACTAAAGCACCTTGTCCTTGCGCGTCGTCACTACCATCAGAACCAAGATCTACATTGGGTCTAATTTGAGCTATTTGTGCGGTATCAGTATCCCAATCAAGTGAACTGAAAGCGATTTGCATTTCATAGGTTCCATTTGGGACCCATACATAGTGCCTATCATCAGTTGCATAAGTGCCAAAAGTGCTAGTAGGGCCATTGTTAAAATGACTCCACTCACCTTTCCATGCGTGCCTAAGTTGGTCAGTACTGAGGGTTAATCCTCTTGTGTCCATGACATCCTCATAATATTTGTAAGCGTCCCAAACAGTCGCTTCAGGATAATCTAAGAAACCATCTTCATTTGGGTCTCTCATAACTTGAAGAGTCCTTGCAAGTGCTAGAGCCTTATCAGTATCCACAAGACCGTGACCTACTCTCCAATCATGACATCTGTTTGTATTTTCTGAAAGATAACAATCCTCAGGAATATTGTCACAACTATCATCATCATTGCCTTCTTCACATGAATTTTTCAAAACTTCATAATGNGAGGTAAGTTCTAGNATTAATTCNATCTCATGTACTCGNGACTCATTTCTAATCTCCCAATCTTCGAATTGAAGGCCTTTTGCAGCTTCATCAAAATATAGGCTATTACCTTCGTCGTGGTCTTCGATTTGATAATCTGCAACTCCTAATGAGGGAGCTGCAGCTAACAGTAGTGTCGCAATACCTCCGATATGTGGTGTTGCCATACTAGTTCCAGATATAGCCATGTAGTACANATCNCCCTGAGTTCTTGTTGAGGCATCAATAGCAGTAGCTCTTGGCGCTGTAGCCCAAATATCTCTGCCAGGGGCNCCAATATCTGGCCAAGTATGCTGCTGGGTTTTCCAACCCCTGCTTGAAAAGGAAGTGACTGAGTTGCCATCATGGGCAAGAGCAGCTACTGATATTGCAGAAGGAGTGTTTGCATATACGTTGGTCCGCAAATCAGACTCAGACTCNTCACCGCTTCCCCCACTATTCGAGGCAGCGAAAATAACAGCAACATCATTCTCATAAGTCAACATATCTGTCAGTAATGTTACAGCATTAGAAGGATTATAGTCACCGTTTGTCCCCCAAGAATTAGACACTACTCGGATATTGAAATCATTCAGACCCGGTCTGCTGTGTTGATANGTCCACTCAAGTCCTTGTACTGCTGCAAAGATAGATGCTCCATCGCCTGTTCCCAAAGCGACTATTGTAGCACCTTTCGCAGTACCTAATCTCCTGCCTCCCGAAGCATCACCATTTCCTGCAATAGTTCCGCCAACGTGAGTCCCATGTCCACTGGAAGTATCCGAATTACAATTCGGAGCATCAACCCAAGCAAGCCCAGTCCATTTAGCAGACCAGATCAACTTCTCTCCAGTCCACGGCTCTCCACAATCAAAGTCTGGATGCTCTCCATCAATGCCGGTGTCAAGGTCTACAGCGGTGGCACCTTCACCNTCGTACTCTTTTAGCGAAAGATCGGGCTCTGTTTTCANAACTCCATCGGTTCCAATTATGGCTCTATGCCATGCTAGACTAGCATTCACCCATCTTACAGTTTCGTGCATCATNGATTCAGTATTATTTTGATCTCCTGGCAAATAAAAGTGTTCAATGGGGACATTAAGCTCCATATGCTTCACTATAGAAAANGTAGAGAGTTGAGAAATNTCTGTAGNNTTTCCAANAATNAGTCCACCATGTAGTACTGACAATTCAGAAATCATCTGTATNCCCATTGTTTCGAAAGATTGCCACACNGAACTATCCTGCTCTTCCGTGAATTGAATAATTACCTCAATTTCATCTGTCGAATCCAATGCAGAAATTAATTCATAACTCATTTTTGATGTGTCTGGTTGATTGCTATTATTAGCATATGCAATAGAGCCTGACATCGAGGCGATAAGTACTACCATCAGTACAGCACTGAGACGCATATTGCATCGGTATTTATTATAGCATAAAAAATAAACAGTGTCTGTGTGTGATTTCTAAAGATGCTAACAAATCAATTTTTACTATCATCCCAATTGTTGTTTAAAATATTTGGAATGGTTTCGGTAATTGTTTCTTCAATCGGCTTCCATTTCATCTGCAAATCTTTTTCTGCTGGTTCTACATTCCAATATAATTTATTTTTCAAATGCCTTTTTCCCCAAGACACACTCACTCTCGGATGGAAAGCACACACAATCAATGCAAGATAATACGGAACTTGTCTGAACGGCCATTTTCTTTTTGGATATTCCTTTTTGAGAACTTTTGAAATCTCATTCCACATCATTTCCCCTCCGACAGTTAGGTATCTGCCACCATTTATTCCCATCGTTAAAGCTCTAACATGAGCTTCTGCAACATCTCTAACATCAACAATGTTTATTTGCATAGGCAATAATACCGGCAACTCTCTATTTACTAACATCATTATTATGGATAAAGACCCTTTCAAGTGCCTCGGTGACAGAGGGGGGCCAAATACCATACAAGGATGAATTGTTGCCATTTTAATGTCTCTTTCCTTGATAATTTCCTCATGCCAATCTCTAACAACCATTTCTGCACTATATTTTGCTAGCCCATACGGATTTAGCTCTAAAGTGGCATCTTTTGCAAATGTTTCAGTAGTCAAAATATCTCCGTCATCCCATTTTTCTGGACGTATTGCCGCTGTAGATGAGGTATGCACAAATCTTTCAACAGATTCAGATTTTTCGATAGCCGAAACAACATTTTCCGTCCCAATTACACTTGGATCAACAATTTTGGATTGAGGTTCTTTAGATCTAATTATCACTACTGCAGCAGTATGTATTACGTCAGTAGCACCACTTATCGCTCTATCAACACTTTCTGAATCAAATAAATCCATTTCTACAATTTCTAAAGAACCGCCATCTGAAATTCTCATATTCTTAAGGTGTTGAACCCTTTCAGGATCTCCAGCATCTCTGACAGTTGCACGAACATTTCTACCTTTCAATAATAAGTTAGCTACAATATGACTTCCAATGTATCCACTGGCGCCAGTAACAACTACGCAATCATTATCCATATGCCACCATCCAAACTTTCAGATACATAGTCAGCAAATCATTCTTCTTCTTGAGAAGTATTCTTTGATAACCAATTCGGAGCCCACCAATTTACTTCGCCCATCAATCGCATNGTNGAAGGNACAACNAACGCTCTAACTATACTAGCATCAACAGCAACTCCCAGTGCAAGCATAAGGCCGAANTGNTTCATTATNACAACCGAAGAAAGACCAAACGCAGAGAATACNGTAATCATTACTANAGCAGCGGAGGTNATTATTCGNCCACTNTTTTGTAATCCAATGGCAACAGCCTTTGTATTGTNTTTTGTNCGNTCCCATTCTTCATGGATTCTTGATAACATCAAAACTTCATAATCCATACTCAATCCAAATAAAATTGCAAAAATCATTACAGGNGTAGTAGGATCAATAGGTTGAGGNGTGAAATTTAATAATTCTGCACCATTGCCTTGCTGAAAAATCCAAACCAGAACACCAAATGAGGCGCTAACAGACAAGATGTTCATTACTAGTGCCTTTAGAGGTAAAATTACAGATCTGACCTGTAGGAAAATTAAGACATAGCTCGAAATTAGTATNAACACTAGTGCTATTGGCATNTTTTCAGAAACCGCATCTAAAATATCTTGATTATATGCAGCAAAACCAGCCACGTGGACAATATTTTGTGAACCAAATTGAATATTTTTATTTTCGAGAGCCCGAATATTATTCACAACCTCTCTAGANTCTNCACTNGACTGATCACCTTCAATTCCAACAATCAGTAAAACTACATTATCACCGACAGAATTTTCTGTATGATAACTTCTTTGTAAATTTAAAACATAAGCTTGCTCAGAAGTTAGGTTTTGGTCATCTGATGTATCCCAAAAGGCAACTACTTCATCCTGACTCATTGAGAAATTAAAGTGAGCGTACGTGTACACATAACTTGTATGTTCAATCTCCAATATTTCTTTTGAGAAATCATACAAAACACGAATATTTTCTTCCGAGAAAGGATCAACTCCNTCCTCAATTTCAAAAACAACNTGAGCTGTGTTTCTGACATTCTCNGGCCAATATTCNTCTGTCAATTCCAAACCATTTCTAGACTCATCATCNGGACTCAAAGACTTGTAAGTTACGATTCCCCAATTTGCTTGAAGAAAAGGAGAACCNGCAATCAGAAGAACCATCACTGCTGGCACCAANACCGATAATGGACGATTCATTACACTTTCAGCAATCCATGACCAAAAACCATCTTCTTTATCGACATCACTCATTGAGAATGGGACCTTTAACGAATTTATCCTATCTCCTAACAATGACAATATTGCNGGTAAAAGTAGTACTGAAGAAATCAGAGCAACAAGAGTNGCGCATATTCCNCCCCAACCCAGTGATGGCAAACCAGTATTTTCGAAAAACAACATTCCCATNAGGCCAACCATCACGGTCATAGCNGAGAAGAAGATAGCCCTTCCAGCAGTNGCACTAGTCATCGCAATAGCNGTTCTATGATCTCTTCCTTTTCGTAACTCTTCNCNGAATCTATTGACAATAAATAACGAATAATCTACACTGAGGCCAATACCTAACAATGAAACAATATTATTTGCATAGGTAGTAATATCATCAAAAATATATGTCAGACCTGTAACAATACCGACAGCGGCTATTACTGTATATATGCCTGTTAGAACAGGCAATCCAGCAGCAACAAGACTTCCAAANACAAGTAGTAATATTAGTAAAGTCAAAGGGGCTGAAATNAANTCGGCTTTGATTAATTCTTCTTCAAGAGTCANGTCAAATACAACATCGATAGCNAANTTTCCAGTTACCCATTTTTCCATCCCTTCAGGGGNATTTTCNGGCAATTCNAAATCATCAATAGTTTCCTTTAACAAAATCTTTGACTGNTCCCTATCTAAGTTAACCTGTAATTTTATTCTAGACCAAGAATCATCGGTTGTACTAATCAGATTTGATTTGTTAGCATCATTAGTAAACCAGGGATAGTCGATAGAAACATGTTCATTATTCTCGAACACTTTCACAGTCTCTTCCATGGAAGCCCTAATNTCTAAATCACTAGTATTTCCAGTAGGGTGATGGAATAGGATATAAAATTCCTCGTAAGAGGTCTCATTTTCATCNGAAAACCCAGTTGCAATTGCATCCCAGCCATAAACAGATTCCAAATCACCTTCGCCAAAGCCTTCGATATATCTAGGCTCCAAACTAATTAACCCAGCAAGACTAACTCCTAATAGCAATGTAGCAATTAATACAACTTTAGCATTATCATAAACGAAACCACCAATTTTGTAATATAACCTATCTTCTAAAATCGAGGGGTCGGTCGCGCTTTCCATGCAGCACCGAATGACTTTTATTATTAAAATAAGAAGTTTTATTGATGATACATTTCAGATAAATCTTTGAGAGATGAATCAACATAATTCAGCTACTGAGTTTACAATTAGGCTTGGGTTTTGTGGTGCTAACTCCGCATCATTGATAGTCGCCTCACCAGAAAGAACTAGTATACCATGAACACCAGATCTTTCTGCCATTTCCATATCTGTATACAACCTATCTCCAACCATTGCACAATTCTCAGCAGCAATACCCAACTCATGAATTTTATGTAAAATCATACCTGGATTAGGTTTTCCACAAATATGTTCTGGTTTCACTCCGGTAGTCGCCTCAAATAGAGCCATATACGCACCAGTATCCGGCAAACCTCCATTAGGTGANGGACAAACAATATCGGGATGACTGACTACTAAAGGAACTCCGTTATGCAAATTTATTGAAGCCCTTGTCAGCTTCTCATAGGTAATTTCAGTATCATAGCCTAGAACAACATATTGTGGTGAGTTAGATGAAGTATTTACTCCGGATGCTTCTAACATTTCTTTCATTCCTACAGTCCCTACCAAATAGGTTTCAGTAATATTGTTTGACTTAAGCCAAGCCAATAAATCATGAGTTGATAAGAGTACNTCTTCTTCTTTAGCCGGAATNCCCATATTTTNTAGTTTTGATAAATATTGNTTTACAGATTTACTTGAATTATTTGACAAAAAGAATCTACGAATACCNCGTTCTTCAANNCGATTAAGAAAATCAATAGCACCTTCAATTAGATTATCGCCCATATAGATAGTACCGTCTAAATCTAAAAAAANCGCTTCAATCCCATTGAGNTTGNGAGCCAACTTNTCCATAATNCAACCTCAAGGCAATAGTAATGTCTTCATCAAAAACCANGGACTCCATAGTAATTTCTGAGATTCTTTACTGGCAATCATTTCAGACATCATTTTACCTATTTCTTCCTTTTTCGANGCTTTCTTAACAAACCAATTAGTAAGTAATTTCCACTTCATNACTTGTTGTAATGTTTTNGAATTTTTTAATTCCGAACCTAANGCNTCCCATAAATCAATCATATANTCTTTAGCNGATTCTTCTGTAAANCCTTCAGNATGTATNTTCCTGTCAAAATGTTTGGAAGTCATCTTAGCAGATAATAATGCATTTCCGATTCCTTCNCCACTGAAAGGGTCCACTAAGCTAGCNGAGTCNCCTACACACATAGCCCCTGCCATTGCAATTCTTCTAGGTTGNAATGATGGGGCNTTTTTTCTTGGAGAACCGAAAGGCAATTGCCAACCCTTTTCAGAACCAGGAACTAAAGTCGCATTAGCAAATCTATNCTTAAATCGNGGATGATTTTCAATAACCCATTTCTGTATTTTCTTTAGTGATTTTTTCCTACTTTTCTTCAGTTTCCTATGTTCTGAAATTAACATACCAATTCCTACATTAACACGATTTCCTTGCACAGGAAANANCCAGAAATANCCAGGCAGTACCTCNTCAATAAAGTGTATTTCAATAGGCCCTTCNTCTCCGCCNAAACCNCCTACATTNTCCCAATATTCACGATATCCACCACAAAAATGCTCATCATCTCTATGNGGCTCATTATGTAANTCAGTAATCACTCTTGAAACAGGACAATTATANCCGCCAGCCCCTATCGTAACAGAAGATGTAAATGACAATTCATCATTACCGGATTTNCTNCCNCCAACNCTNCCTTTGATNCCTTTAATTTTATGAACTCCGTTTTCCTTTTCAAACATTATTTCGTNTACAGAGAAATTTTGGATAACAGATCCNCCATTTTCCCTAACAATTTCCTGCCCNCGCTTNAACATCATATAATCGAATTGCATTCTNGGTAATGCATAACCAGATTGTAAGCCCATTTTTTCATAAGATTCCTTTGGTAGCATTACTTTAACTTCAGAACCATTCGCACTACCAAAAACAATAGAATCTACTACATAATGTGGAGTTGATTCNATCATNTCAAGAACTCCTAATTCTTTNACATGTGAAAGAGATTTNCCGCCTACNGCATCTCCACATATCTTATCTCTNGGCCAAGTTTCTTTTTCTAAAAGTAGCACTTTACAACCATTCAATGCGTTGTACGCAGCAGCGGCAGAACCNCCNGGNCCNCCTCCAACGACAATGACATCGAAATGAGTANCTGANTCNGGAATCTCNCCAGAATCAATAGGTTTTTCCCATACGCCCATCTTATCGCCGAAACCTCGGAAGCGTACTCAGGCATTGAATATATGCCATAGGCTATATTGGAAACCTGTCTAGCATGGGGNATGAACGACNGGCTATTCATAGTNCAAACTACACTTNCTGGAGACTTAAATGAGGCAGAAGTCGGTTTCTGGGCACAATCATTCGTAGATTCAAAANTATCNTCTTGNATNCANATAAATAANAGNAGATCAATTTATACTTGGAAAGGAGAAATTAATAGTAATTATGAATGGANAATTCAATTCAAGACCACTAATTCNAANNTATCTAAATTNATAGCACAGATCAAATTAGAACATACATATGATCTACCGGAAATANTATACTGGNCCGTGGAATCAACAGAAGAATACGCACANTGGATTAAAGGTGATTAACCGTTGAACAAAGNTATNCCNAAATTCGCTAAAAAGGTCCCCACTACNACNTGGAGTTCACCNGACCCAATGTCNACTAAGCCNAAATTAAATACANTGATAATATTGATAATTGGNNTATGGATNTTCGGTACGGGTGATGCNGTAATTATTGCGGCTGGGCTNGGAGTAGCACCTTGGACNGTTTTNGCACAGGGTATTGGAGTACAATTNGATTATACAATTGGCCAAGCAACTTTCTTAATNAGCGTAGTAGTNCTTTTTTTATGGATNCCACTCAAAGAAAAACCNGGAATTGGAACAATACTTAACGCGATACTAATCGCNGCTGCNATNGATGTTATGGAACCATTTTTACCNCATCCCAAAGAATATNTTTTCCAGTTAATNCAGGTATTAGTTGGAACGATTTTAGTNGGTATAGGAAGTGGTTTTTATTTGACAGCAAATCTNGGGCCNGGNCCTCGAGACGGGTGGATGACTGGAATACAAAGAATTACNGAGATACCAATTGGAAGAGTTAGGACCACAATCGAAATAGTCGCACTAATGATAGGCTGGAAACTAGGNGGCGTNTTNGGGTTAGGAACAATTATTTTTGCAATTTTNATAGGCCCGANAGTCGCAATNTTCTTNCAANTNACAGATAGAATTTGGGGAATAAATAATTCTGTTAANTAGCCTAACGATTTAGCNGNACCGTCGAAACTGTAGAATGAAACTAAAGTTTGNGTGTGTCCAACNCCATTTATTTCNGACAATTGATCCAATATAGAATCTCCNAAATTAGCCATATCCTTGGCTACAACCTCTACAATAAAATCCCATTGCCCAGTNACTATATGGCACCCAATGACAAAAGGCATCTTACATATTTCCTCAGCCACAAACCTCCTATCCACATCATCTCTTTGGCCGGCCCAATTTGCGAGAATAAATCCATGTAAAGGCCANCCCAACTCTTTACGGTTAATTTCAACAGAGAATTTATTTATTATACCTCTTTCTTGCATTCTTTTGATTCTATCATGAACGGTAACTCTTGGCATATTCAAACTATCAGCAATTGCCTGCGTCGTCGCTCTTGAATCCTCATTAAGCATTCTTAGTATACCTGAATCTTTAGTATCTAGATTGGAAAATGGCATATACGACGCTAAGACAACCCTTTCTTAGTATTTCCGTCAAAANGTCGGNAAATTAGANATTTCTCGTCATTATCTCGACGTGAACNATATATATTCGCCGTTTAGTTGATTTGNTANAACTCACTCCGAGGTTCATGGACGANGATAANACCGACATAGGATTCGCNACGAAAGCAGTACATTCTGGAACAAATTCAGTCGGAGGNGGTGTCAANACTCCTGTATTTTTNTCTTCCACATATCATTTGACAGACGAAAGATACGCTGGCTGGGCAGCGGGTGCTCAACACACTATGCTATATGCCAGANTATCTAGCATAAATTCTGAAGCAGTAGCTCAAAAAATAGTNGCCATGGAAGGNGCAGAAGATGGTGAAACCTTCGCTAGTGGGATGGCTGCAATATCAACAACNCTTCTAGGATTACTATCAAGTGGCGATCATGTTATTGCCAGTGCTGATGTTTATGGCGGGACATATGGTTTACTTACAGAAGACCTTCCAAGNTTNGGTATCGAAGTAACTATGGCCGATATGAGAGATCCGTCCTCATACCAAGCAGCAATCCAAGACAATACAAAGATGATATATGTGGAAACATTATCAAATCCTGTTNTGAAAGTTTGTGATTTGGAAGCCATGGCAGTAATCGCCAAAAAACATAATCTAATTTCAGTTGTTGACAATACTTTTGCATCTCCATGGGGATGTAATCCGNTAAAATANGGCTTCGACTTAGTAATTCATTCAGGAACTAAATATCTTGGTGGCCATTCAGATTTAATTGCTGGNTTTGTAGTAGGAAGAAAAGATCTTATTGCAGANATTTTCCCTAAAAANGTCCATTTTGGAGGTGCAGCAGACCCTCATATGTGTTATTTATTAGAGAGAGGAATGAGGACTTTACACGCAAGAATGCCAATACATACATCNAATGCGGCAGAGTTAGCAAAAAGACTTTCCAATCATTCAATGATTGAATCAGTNAATCATNTATCTTTACCAGAATATGATGATTATGAACTAGCAAAAANGATTTTACCTAAGGGAAGTGGTATGCTATCATATGTTGTTAAAGGAGGNGATTCAGCCGCTCTTAAATTNTTAAAATCATTAGAAATGACTCTTGAAGCAACTAGTTTGGGAGGAGTAGAAAGTTTAGTTGAATGTCCATTTAATTCTAGTCATATGTTTGTTCCNGAAGAAGTTAGAATGGAGGCTGGCGTAGTCCCTGGATTCGTACGAATGAGCGTAGGAATAGAAGACGTTGAAGATATTTGGAATGACATTGAACAAGCACTTGCAGCAGCTGCAGAGTTACTCGCTTCACGGGCTTAGTGATAGTNTTGGATACAGAACTATTTGTCCAATTTTTAGTTTTTACAATAGCAATGTGTTTTTCTCCAGGGCCTAACAATATTCTTTGTGCAGCTCATGGATCACAGCATGGATTTAAGCAAACTTTGCCATTAATATTTGGTATGGCAATTGGATGGTCTACTTTGGGTATTTTCGTTGGTGGTGCAACGGTATTCATAGAGAAAAACCAATCATTTTTTGATATATTGACTTATGTAGGTGCAATATATATCGTATATTTAGGATATAAAATATTCAAATCATCACCAATTTCCGAAGAAGACAAAAAGAGCACTAAATTAGGCCCAATTACCGGAATAATCCTTCAGATAGTAAATGGTAAAGCATGGATACATTTTCTTCTATTGATGACTCAATTTGGATTATTATTTGGCTCAAGTTTTGGAGCAAAAATAATGCTTGTAGGCTTAAATTTAGTCTTTGGATTACCGGCTGTAATGACGTGGGCAGGATTTGGAATNCAATTAAAAAAATTATTTACGACAGAAAANTCGGCTGCAAGATTAAATCGTATAATGGGTACTTCATTAATTTCNGTAGCTATTTGGATTATAATCTGATNTTATGGNGAAGTTANTTTCCCGGCACCTGAAATCTCCGCNAATTTTTCCATCGATTGAATATATTCATCTCTNGANGAAGAATCATTCTCACTCAGAATCTTTGTTGCAGATTCCCATAACATTTGTAGTGCNGGCACCCAATCACTACCTTTGTCTCTGGATGCAGAATCAAATCTCCAAGCNTCAGATTCTGTCCTATCATGAACCACTAACCAAGCCCAACCCATGGCNGCATCCANACCCTTACCTTTCCTTGCTAATGATACAGTTGACGCGACGCCATCATCACCAGCCTTTCTAATTAATTTATCAGCAAAACTAAGAGGTTGAGGTAAAGATGTATGACTCCAAGGCAATAAGTCTAATTTCTTTGCTGTTGAGAGATTATTTTTCAATTCTCTTAAGAANGCTCCAAANCCTTGTTTTCGNTGTAATTGTTTATTGTATATNTCTTCAGCNTCTGTGCCAGTTAGACCGAACATNTCTTCCAATACTATGAATCCATGATCTTTCCATAANGATACTAGTAATGGATGACANGAATTTTCTTCAAATCTTACAACACGCTCATCCAAATCGAATACCAAACCGTCNTGTCTAACATGAACGCCTCCTTCTAATTTATCTAANATTNTAGAAATAGCAGATTTTTCGTCATCACTACCGGATAAAAACTCTAAAAANTCTTCTTGNCAANTAGAATCAAACCAGTTATTNCCACATACATAACCATCNTCTATAGAATTTAGAATGCTCTTACGACATTCCTTTGCTAAAGATGAGTCTTCAAGCGCCATCGACATCCATGCCAATAATATTTCATCCAATTTTTCTAGGCCTTTGGCCGGTAAATCCCTTTCTTTAGGCCATCCTATTGGCTTCCACATCCATTCNGCTTTAACAATTTCAGAGATTTTTGGAGGCAACATTGTCAGGGCGATCGAAGGNACAAAACCATCTTCTGTTTTAGTAAGAGAACTTTGAGANATACCTGCAATAANACCATTCTGNAATGTGATTTTCAACCANCCAGAGTCAGAAAAAATNTCATTCTTTACCGTTTCTTCATCCAAACCCTTACTCCATCTATAATCTTCTCCTGAAAATTTTATTGAAGAGAATTCAAGGGCGGCATCTATCCAATTTTCAGGTGCTTGAGGNACCGTTCCTGTGTATTCAAATCCATCTTTCCAAGAAAAGAACCAATGNCCTGATTTTGCATGTTCATCCCAAACTAATAGTCGTAATTTATGATTTTTAAAATTTTGAATTGCAGCTTGATGTGATTGCTTACCATTACCTCTTCTGATAAAACTTGAAGATCCATATATTGGATTATTGAAAACAGCAACAGTTGAGTGNTCNCCATCTAGTGCAGCCAACAAACTCCCNGCTAAAGCACGAGCCACAATATCGCCACGTCTCTTGACCATTCTTTTTGCTAACCATTTCCTATCATAGCGTTTTTTTGAAACGTATTCAATTTCCTTTAGGCTTGCAGCCATCATATCTCTTCTAGGCTTGCCAAGACTAGTTTTGATATCTGGTAAGAATATTTTCGGATCTTCTAAAAGGGCGTCTAAATCTCTTTCCAATCTTTGTTGAATTTGTTTCGATGCTTGTTTAATCCCTCGAACTTTAACCTTTTTTCTGCGATTTTTATCGCCAGGAAATCTAACTTCAGCAGGTGGACGAGCCATATTCTACAGTTGACCGAGACACCAACCCCCCTTGAGACCGTCGATTACATGGTCAAACAATTTTTCTTCGTTCGAAAGCTTCTGTCTCATTTTGATTCATTTTTGCAGCAATAACCAAACAATGAATTCTCCCATCATTCAATTTACAAATTTCTGACATTTTCCCAGATCTTATTTTCTGTGTGTCTAAAGATATATCCGTAAGTAAAATTCCCTCAAGGTCACTTACTTTACATGATATATTTTCGCCTTTCTCTGCCAGTTTTTCTTCCATTTTTATTAGTAGAGATATTGCATTACTCGGAGCCATGGGGCGAGGGTTCTCAATACCCATACCAGTGGGGTCCAAGTCAAATAATATCAGGGAATGAAGATTATTTTCATAATTTTTGTATATCATTTCTAATGGCGAGGTTGGCAGATAACTTCCATAAGAATAAGGAATCGTAACTTGCCTACCAAATCGATAAGATTGTAACCCAGATAATGAGACTGCAAGCGAGGTAGCAGTTATTCCAGGAACAATATTAAAATTAATATCCAACTCATTACATCTTGCCTCTAGATCTATATGGGTAGTCGCTTGCATTGGGTCACCTACAATTAATAGCGCTACAGAATCATTTCTTGCCAATTCAAGTAATTCATCAGGTTGCTCGACCCGAGGCCTCATGATTTTTTCCCAATCTCCAATAATTTCTCGTAATTTGTCTTCTTGTTCAGGGGGTAAAATTGCAGTATATCCTTCCAAAAATCGGTTAGAACAAGAACTTGCAACATCAATAGCCATTTTACTCATGTAACTTAAATTTCCGGGTCCTAAGCCAATGAGCCACAAGCCAGATGACACCGTCCGCTCCGTCATGGTGAAGGGGTCTAACCGTCTGCACATCATGAAAGTGATGCGACATTTGCTAGTACCAAATAAAAAAGTACAGTCTACTTTAGCCGAGATTGCAAAGTATGACTGGCTATCTAAAGAGTATAGAATATTTTCTTCGGAAGACGGAAATCATCGATTGATACCACTATCTATATCTGCTGACGCCAGTTTACCAGCACCTCTTTCGGATTTCAAGATAATTTATTCCGAAGGCGAACCAAATGAAGTAATAGATACAGATTGGTGGAACCATCTAAAAAGTTTAGTAGGCGAAAAAACAGTAACCCAATATCAAAAATATTGGCCATCTTCACATGAATTTTTTGGAGATATGATGATAGTTAAAATAGATGACAATGTAGAACAATATACCACTGAAATTGCTCATGCAAAACTACTCTCTCACCCATTTATCAGATTAGTATTATCTGATGACGGAGTCATGGGCGAATTAAGAATTAGGGATTTGAGGCCAATTGGAGCGCGTAAAGATTCAGAACTATATTTTGTTAATATCCCTCTCGAATTAACCCATACAAAAGTATCCATAAAAGAATCCGGCAGACATATTACATGTGATCCAAAAGTTGCTTACTATTCAACTAAGCTTCAGACGGAAAGACTTGAAACATTGCGTTTTGCAAAAGAATTACGTAAAGAAATCAATCGGCCTTTGGCTGTTTGTGACCCTTTTTGTGGAGTCGGACCCGCACTATCTACCTTGATTGCAGAAGAAGATTTAGTCGGCAAAATTTTAGCTTCTGATTTGAATAAATCCGCGATAAAATTACTATTTGAGAATCTTCAAAGATGGGACAAAAGAGAATATCCCGATGAGTCTGCATCTATTGCACAATTATATGAAGATAGAATTGTAGGATATGCAGATGCAACAAAACTTTGTGAAAATATNGAATATACCGGNAAATGGGATTTAATGTTAGTTAATCTACCNCATAGAACAATAGAATTNCTTCCTAAATTAATCCCACTTATTAATCGAAGTAACATTTCATTAATTCGAGGAAGNGTAATAGTNGCAGAATCAGAAATCACATTAGTGAATNAGAAAATAAATGATATTCTTCCCCCTATTGCAGCCGGAAAACCAAAACCGGAGTTAANAATCAAAAGAGATTATAGTAGTTCGTTAAGNCTATGTTCATTCGAAGCATGGATTGCAGAGGACAATAAATANCAAGATTAGTTGTAAATTATTATGTGCATAGGACGTACCCCAGACATTAATGGGCGACTGGAAAGAAGCACTCAAAATTAATTTAANACGTAACAAACTNACTGCAATNTTCNTAGCATCAATATTTTTATTTTCATTGGCTTACATTGGAATTGGNTACACNGTTGCATCTCAAGGNATNTCAGCTAATCCCGGTTGTGGTATGTGGGCTTCGAATACCCCNGATAATTGGACTACCGATGATGATTGGCAAAGTTTTGAGCCATGGAATGACTCTGAAGAGCGAATAGATATAAGAAAAAATTTCGATGTATCAAATTATCAATATCAGTATGAGAATGCAACATTTGAACCTAGGGGCGAATCAGGAATCACCTTACGTGGTTGGTATATAGAAGTAGATCCAAACGCACCTGTTGTNATACAAACACATGGNATGCCTCAAAATGGTAAATGTAAACCAGAAATGTTGTTGATGCAAGCATATCTTGCAGAGNCAGGAATTAACAGNCTTTCTTTTGATTTGAGGAACTATGGGGANAGTGACGTAGTCAGTGATTATGTCAGTATCGGACAGAAAGAATACAAAGANATCCTTGGAGCTTACGANTGGCTAATCAAAGAAAAGGGATATTCTCCAGGTGAAGTCGGAATGACTGCNTTCTCACTNGGNGGAGGCGCAGCAATCGCATTTGCAGATGAACCAGGAATTGGAGCATTATGGTTAGATAGTGCAGTCCTTGATTTCCCACTCGTCATAAAAAATGAATTAGACCGCTTAGGGTTCCCATCCAGNTTTGCAGGCCCAGGTGTCAGAGTAGGTGGATGGCTTGCAGGTGTTAGNTTGACTGAACGTTCNCCACTAGAAGCNGCAGATAATGCTGGAGATAGGCCTGTATTTTTGACGCATGGTAAAGAAGATCCACGAGTATCAATAGAACATTCACAAATATTTGAGGAAAAGATGATTTCNAATGGAGCTAATGTTACCACTTGGTATGTTAATGAAAGAGGGCACGTGGACGCATTATGGGGCAACTCAGANGAATATCANTTGAAATTAAATCAATTCTTNACATCTTCTCTGAACTAACTNGTCAGAAAATAAAATCNATTTCAGTGGCGCCCCGACCGGGATTTGAACCCGGGTCGCAGCCTCGACAGGGCTGCATGATAGGCCACTACACCATCGGGGCAGTAGTGTTACGACTAAGGTTGTGTATTTCAAACGCACCCTAACCAAGGTTTCAATTTTGAACCCAATTCAGGGTATAATTCATGACCCTCTTGTCGTTCGATTAAATCATGTCTGAAGAGAAACTAGTCATAGACGTGATTGACAACGGAGGGCAGTGGACACATAGAGAGTGGCGAATGCTGAGATATNTAGGAGTGGATACTCAAATACTTTCTAATAAAACNCCTCTTTCTGAATTAAGAAGNGTNGATGGACTTATTCTTTCTGGNGGTGCAGCTAGAGTAGGATTNACAGGAGAATTGGGCAATTGTGCNGAATATCTAACGTTAGANGTCCCTATCNTGGGNATATGTGCTGGACANCAATTTATGGCGGGTTATTATGGAGGNAAATCTCAGGAAGCACCTCATCCTGAGTTTGGAGCCGCCTCAATAGAATTGATAGACGGAGGNGGNGAGTTATTTGTTGGAACTCCAGANATTCAAGGGGTGTGGGAGAGNCACAATGATGAAGTNGTTAGTGTCCCAGAAGGCTTCAAAATTACNGCAATCAGNGAAAATTGCNCAGTCCAAGCTATGGAGAACGATGCAAAAGACCGTTTTGGTCTCCAATTTCACCCCGAAGTGAATGACTCCGAGTATGGNACTGAGATTTTCGAGAACTTCGTAGATATCTGTTTCAAGGCTCGAAATGGTCAATAATTCAACCACAGATTGAAGAAGGGTGCGCTGGTCGGCGGGTTTAATGGCAAAGAGCGCCGAGAAACTAATTCTTCACAAATGCCGTCAGTGTAACCGTACTGANAGAAGACCATGGAGCGAAACAGAACTACCTCGATGTAATCATTGTNAATCTACTATGGATCCTTTGGAAATTCGATATAAATGTCTTAGNTGNGGNCATTTAGCATGGTCGGAAGCNGGCTCAACTGGANAATCCTGTAGATCTTGTGGATACAGAATTTTTGTNAAACCTCGCAAAGGTGGCCGACATAAGATTTTGAAGGCAGAATGAGAATCGTTCAATTCAAGACCCCCCTCTGTAACGCTTCATTGTGGCGAGCTGGCTTAGCGAACATTCACCTCGAACTTTCGAGGAACTGGCTATCCCAGTAAATTTACGTCATACATTGACTTTAGCTAGCTTATCGCCAAATCCTCCCAATTTTCTGATTACGGGGCCAGCGGGCGTCGGAAAAACAGCTTCTTGGAAATTAATTGCTAGACAAATGTTGGGCCCGGGGTGGCATTCCACCACTCACGTACTCCAGTGTCGAGATTTAGCGAAATCAAGTGGAGCGATGTCAAAATTTGAGAATTTTCTTAGACCAGGAGGTACAGACTCATCAGATACACTAGCTGGTAGAATGTCCTTAGACGCATTCGACAGACAAATTATGCCTTCAACAACATCAGATNTACCCCCTGCCGGACGCGAACTAGAAATTCAAGATGATCAAATTCCTGTCAGTAGAATCATTGTTTTAGAGGATGCAGATCATTTAGGNCATATTCGTCAAGCATATCTCCGTAGAATGATGGAAACAGTAGGTAATGCTTCNAGATTCATTTTAGTTGCAAGAGCGCCAAGTAGAATTATTGATGCATTAAGNTCTAGAACACAGATGATACGAATNCCATCTACAACAAAAGAACAGTTNATATCGACTTTAAATTTAATTTGTGAGAAAGAAAANATNTCTAATAATGANGGAGTAATTGGAGATATAGCGTATGTATGTAAAGGAAATCTTCGAAANTCAATTTTTACTTTAGAAATGCTCGAATCTAGAGGTTTGGCTGCAGATAGNGCNGCAGTNCATAAATTAGTTCAAGCAACTACACTCCAAGCNGGNAGACATCTCCTGGANCTCGCACTCAGAGGGAAGGTAGTAGAATGGAGATGGGAGAAGAGAAATGGNCGAAATAAGAAAGTACTATTCGGCGCAATAGCAGAAGTTGACAAATTAATGAATGAACACGGATTAGATTCTGAAGATGTGATATCACAGATTCATGAAGTAGTAATAGGNAGAAGAATATCAATTTCTGACGAATTAAGNTGTGAAATACTAGATGCACTAGCAGATTGTGANAAAAATCTCNAAAATTCTATGCATGGACGNATCCCATTAGAGCATTTCCTGCATAAAGTTGCAAAGGCTGGAAGAAAGCACGGACTTGCATTTACTTAATGGCGGGCGATCCAGGATTTGAACCCGGGTTCTCGGCTTAGGAGGCCAAGGTGATATCCAGACTACACTAATCGCCCGTCNGTGCGAGAGCACATGACTCAAGAAATGTGTTGATGAATAAAATGTAATTTTTCTATTATTTCTTCCGATGGCATCAAGGACGATAACTGCCTCGTAGAGGCGTGCCTTCATCTAAGGAACCACTCCCNACTCCCTATGCGGAATCTATTTCAGGTGAAGANAAGGCTTTTTCAAAAAGAGTCGAAAGAATAGATTCGCAAAGAAGATTCTGGACATGGGTATCAACAATCAGGTACACNCCNTCAATCCGTTTTTGGTTNTCAATAGCNGCCCCCTCATCTGCCGGAGTAATTCTAACTAATTGGGAATATTCTTCATTAGAATTAGCAATAGCGATNTTCTCAATAAATTTCTTTCTTTTGATACCCCCNCANCTCTCGTCTATTTTTGCTAGGATGTCTGCTAGACACAGACTACAATTGAGAATTGGTGGCTTAAAGTCTAAAGAAGCATANCCCGGAGTTGAAAGAATTCTTAATACGCTNCACGAAAGAGTTCTCAGAGAAAGAGTGAGAATGTTCTCTTCATTGATTGCTGCAATGTCATTATTTNNTGTTTGGGAACTTGAAACAGGATNTATCTTAGGCCAAATTCTAATTAGTTTTGCTGTAATATTAGGATTTATNTCTTGGCTAAATACATTCTATTTGGAAGGTTCAATACCTATGCGTTCTAGNCGCTTCCCACTTCTTTCTTTACATGCGCCTACATTACATGATAGCATACTAGAACGAGTTCTGACAGATGTTTTGGTGGCACATTTNGATCCAGAAACTGCAGGTAGCTGGGANGATTGGTCAAATGAACTATCAGGTAAAGTNAGGGATGGTCACGAACCCGNTGCTGCTCTAGAACACATGTTGGCAGCATTACATCTGAATGCAAGGAATTTATTGACNGAAGAAGAAATGATGCAATCNATCAAAGANGTATACAAGATATCTGCAATGGATTTTTTGACTAATCCTGATGTNAAAATTAATATCAANACAATTCAAAGACTATTGGCTCATACTAGNGCATGGCAACCAGGATTATTCAGGTTAATCGATAGATTACATGATGCATCAAAAAATGGTGAATTGAGTCTAAGTGAAAATAATTGGAGGATGGACCTAGATCTTCCNCCCAGGTCTTCNGATGGGCAATCAGATCTTTTTGTAATGGTGCANAATGGAAGTAAATCTGACATGACAATTGAAATCGAAGTTGTAACCGCTCANGGTGAACCAGAAATTCAAACATTAAGAGTNCCTTGNAGAAGAACAGAAACAAAACAAATNATNACTCTTGATGGACTTTTAGATGCAGCACTNGTATTGTGGATTGGCGTTGCATGGCCNAGTACGGTTTCNGGACCTCATCCGGTTCAAGTTACAATAAATGGAGACGATGGAATCACTTTNTCTTCTACAGTCATGCATACTACANTAACATCCAGCCTCCATCCCGAGAGTGCGGGTGTCAGAATGACTGATGCAGCAGAAGCAGCAAGAAAATTAGCACTTTCAGTATCAGAATANTTCAAAATTAGATAACACTCGCTGCGTCATCTTCTTGAGAAGGAATCTTTTCGAAGTGCCCGAGAGAACATGGAATCTTGGGATGTTGTAGTTATTGGCAGNGGTCCAGCNGCACTTCGAGCAGCTATAGCATCTTCAGATGCNGGGACAAAACCAATAATAATTGATAGNAAANGTATAGGTTCAGGTTCCGGAATAGCNCCAGTAAGTGGTTTTGCTGTGTCTTTTGATGAAGTAGATTCTACGGNGCATCGTGATGATACAATTTTAGCAGGTGGTGAAAATACCAATAAATCNGCAGCNGCTAGAATTTGTGGNGAAGCAATGAATGTNTTAGCAAAGTTAGAGAATTGGGGATTAGTTCTGCAAAGGAGGGATGGAGGTTTACCATTTGCAGCGACCACTCAAGGACATAGTAACCCACGTCTTGTTGGTTGTGGAGATGCTACTACTCGGGAAATCACAAGAATTCTTGAGGAACAAGTAATCAAAAGAGAAATTGTTAGAAGATCAGATTTACAGACNTTATCTTTGGTTATGGATAGTAAACAGATTCGTGGAATTACAGTACTTGATATACAATCTGGAAATGTATTTGGAATACAAGCCAAGGCGATTATTTTAGCCACAGACGGGTATCAGGGGCTTTGGAGTAATATTTCAGAAGGTTCAGGAACAGGAGTATCATTGGCAGCATCTTCAGGAATTAAACTTGA
Organism: Methanobacteriota archaeon; assembly: GCA_002686525.1. Classification (GTDB taxonomy): domain Archaea; phylum Thermoplasmatota; class Poseidoniia; order Poseidoniales; family Thalassarchaeaceae; genus MGIIb-O2. Next base: position 23,577 of record NZDA01000018.1, read on the forward strand.
AGGAATGTCAAATATCCNAAAACATCAGTTGACAATTGTGGGAACNAATCTAACNTTACCTGTAGATATTTTAAGTGTAGGTGGCAGGTATAGAAAGGAGACGGGGGAAGATTTAGAACTCGGTGANGAAGTAAATGGTGAGAAGCATGTTCTTGACTTGAGAAATCTTAACTCTGATGCCAAANTTTGGTATTCTCAAACAATTAGAAGAATTGAAGAAAGAACAGGTTTAGATATTGANTCTGAAGTAATACCTGTNGNTTCTTCTGTAGCATACACTCTAGGGGGGGCGCCGATTGACGATTGTGGGAGNNTCACATTCAAGNCACAATCAATGTGGTATACNGGNCTTTATGCGGCTGGAAGATCGGCGAATAGTGGNATGCATGGTTCAGGNTATTTNCCNGGAAATTTACAACTNGAGGATTTNGTTACTGGAGAGGCAGCGGGTANNCANGCNGGANCATGGGTNCAAAATATCAATTTCGCCGGNAGNAATAAGATAGAAAAGGAAGTNTCTAAAGTTTCAAAGTCTATAGAGAACTACTTCTTAGAGGGCGGCCAATCAATTGGAGAGACAACCAATCAACTCACCAATATTGTTAATAATATTCATAATAATAATCAGTCTAAGATTAGTGATTTAAAGGACGTTAAAATATCGTTGAACGATAAATCAAGGATTATGAATACAGAACTTCTTAACGCCATACAGATCAAATCAATGCTACCAATAGTTGAGGCAATNTCTAAATCAGGTTAATGATATAATGGANGGAAATAGNACTATTTTCAGTTTAATATTATCAGGAGAAATACCATCTCATAAAGTATATGAGGANGATTTTGTTTATGCTTTCTTAGATATTAACCCNCTTTCTCGCGGNCACACATTAGTAATTCCNAAAGAGAATTCNCCGACAATGGACNCACTATCTGTAANCGCAGCATCNTCTCTAGGTTCTGTATTNCCAAAAATTTGNAGAGCAATTATGAAAGCTACAGNTGCGAAAGANTACAATATTATTCAGAACAATGGCGAAAGCGCGGGNCAGACGNTCCCTCACCTTCATTTCCATATNATNCCCCGTTATTCTGATTCAAAACATTCATTTCTNTGGAATCCNAATCNAATAGATCATTCAGACGCTACTAAGTTATCAAAATTAATTTTACAAGAATTAGAATNATAAATTATTCTTATTGATTTAACCGATGTATTCTCAACCTTAGACCAGTCCGGAGAGTTGTGNCTGAGTCGGATAGTGCTCCCGAAATTATGCCNGAACTATCTGCAGCAGCGCATAAAATTAATACTAGGAAATTAGAAAAAGCTCCTTATGATCATACTGGTAACCATCCCGGAAANAAATCNTTTAATTATTTACTNAGGTTGATGATNAATGTTGGTAAATCGATNATATTTCGGAATTTTGATACTGATAAGATACCGCATAACAAAGGNGGANGAATTTCTGTAGCTACACATATCAATGGTCTGGTNGATCCTAGTTTAATGATTATAACACAGAAAAAAAGAATTATCTCCTTAGGACGACATGACTTAATCACAGGCCCTGTAATCGGTTGGTGGGCTAGAAGGAATGGCGCACAACCAGTATTAAGAAAGGCAGAGATAGAGGCAGGAGTTACAGATACTGATTTTGCTAGAAAAATAAATGATAGAAGTATGTTAACAGTTGCTAATTGTTTGGCNGGNGGNCATGGNGTNGTTATCATGCCTGAAGGNAAATCNCANCANGANTCNAAATTACATGCTCTNAGAACAGGAGCAGCAAGAGCGGCNTTAGTNGCCGCNGCAATNGCAAAAGAAAGAAAACGNCCTGCNCCTGTAATTCAGCCCACAGGACTTCATTGGGAACGACATTATTGGTTTAGGACTAATAGTTACGTCGAATACATCGANCCAATCGAAATAAAACAAGTTTTTGGACCTGAAGAAACATCTCGTTTAGCGTCTGGAGAATGGATAGAACCTCCTCCTCAGGCTGTTAATGAATTAAAGGAAGAAATATATCTTAAATTATCTCCTTTGACACCCGAAGCGCCTGACTGGAAGACGTACAGGGCTTGGAAATTGATAGCCCATCTAAAAGCCAATAATAATTCAAATCCTTTAATCTCTCTTAGACAAGAAGTACATTCTACCAGAACAATAAGAGATGAAATAAATAATAACAAACAATATGAAATCTTAATTCCGGACGCAATTAAAGCCGCTGAAATATTAGAATCACACGAACTCGATTCTAATTCAATAGACGTAAATCAGAAATTGAAGAAAATAAATTTATTGACACATGTCAAAGGTTTATTCGGTTTACTGATTATGCTAAGTCTTAGCATTCCAACAATTGTTGGTTCAGGAATCCAATCTATTCTTGCACGTTATATGGCCGAAAAGAGCGATGAGGGTTTGGATGCAAGAACAACATATTTCTTCCTAGCTGGTATGTTTTCCCCTGTAATCTTCTGGCCTATTATTTCTTTAGTAATAATTATTGTAATTGAGGCAAACATTCTTTCAATACTAGGAATAACCTTATTCATATCACTAATGATTGGATTTTATCTATCATCTCTACTATTCTTAATGGGTTATGACATTTGGTCAGAATATAGGAAAAGACTCCAGATAGATAAATTTTCCAAATCTTTCGAAGGTCAAAATTTTGAAAGTTTAATTGAAAAATTGAATAATCAATTAGTACTACTCAAATAGGGAGGCTGTAAACAATGACCATGGATGCNACAGAGGCCGCGAACCTCATTAGGAATTGGCTTGCTAGCGAGAAGTTAGAAACTCGGGAGGTGGAAGATAAGCAAAACTTTCTTCACCTTCATGTTCGATATCCTCCAACTAAGGCAGCGCATTTGTTCAACGTTGTTATACCAAAAAATAGAAATTTGGTACTTATCTATTCTGTCACTCGAGTAGATGAAGGACAACAAATAGAAATGAAAAATCATTATTCTACAGAGCCCTTTGAATGGGAGTCATGGCTTCATGATACGAGATTATTATTGACACAAGCAAATTTAGATTGGGTCCTCCATATAGGAAAAAAAGATGATCAACAACCTGGGCCCTTACAGGCATTCAATCTTTCACGTCCAATTTGGTTTGACGGGTTAACTCAAAATGAATTCATGCATACAATGAGGAGTGTTTGGCTAACAAAATTATCTCTAATTCATAAAATAAAATTTGGATATGGTCAAGGTACAGGAAAACCCGGACCAGTTGATGATTGGCCAAATAAAAAGTCAAATGTAAATCCGAGGGGAAAAAAGATACAGGAAGAAAGAATGGACATAAATTTTGACGAAACTGGCGGTTTTGGCCGCAGTTTTGATAGAGATGAATGGGCATAACCCTATTTTTCAAAATGACCTGTAAGGGTCGAGGTTAAGTATAGAGAATGTTCAAATTCAATTGTTACAGCNTTTGCTGAGGTGAGTTTCATGGATAGAAAGAAGATGAGAAGTAGCGTGATGATGGTTACATTGATGGTTATGGGAGTTTTTGTTTCCATGGTTGCTCCGCAAGTGACAGCTAGCGAAGTAGTACTTACTGATGCCGTTCAAATTGTAAATGGTGGAAGTCAAAATGATAGAATGGTAGCGCTAGACTCTGATTCAGAGGGTAATGTACATATCGTTTGGAGTAGAAACACTCAACACCTCTACTACAAGTTAATCGATGCTAGAGGAGAGACCCTAATCGATGAAACTCAGATATCTAATGCCGGTCAAAGCAGAGCATGGCATCCTGACATCGCAATTGATGACAATGATAGAGCACATATCGTTTGGGCGGATAGAACAGGAAACTGGGCAATTAAATACACGGTCATAGACCCTACTCAAGACGATCTTGATGGAGGAGTAGCAATCGATGCATCNATATCNGTCATTGATGATTTCGAAGTATCAAGACATACNCAAAATAGAGATTGGCCNGCAATAGACGTAGATTCCGAAGCTAATGCACACATTGTTTGGGAAGACTCATATGAACCACTTGACAAATATTATCAGCAACCTCAGATTTATTATGCAATGATTGAAGCTGATGTAGTTGCAAGNACTGCCATAGTAGCAGTGGATGAAACANTGTTAACCCCAATAATTGGTCACAAAGGACATCCAGATGTAGCCGTTGATTTAGATGACTTCGTTCAAGTTGTATGGGACGATACTCGTGGTGGTAAAGTAGAGATGGTAGTTCCTATTGATACATCTGGATCAATGAATGCCGAATGGGCAGATATGTGTGCAGTATTCTATGGNGGGTCCTTCGCCAGTGGATACAACTTTGAAGGATTGAAACCAATGTTAGAAAGAGCGAACATGACGGTTTATGAAACACTTTATGCACTCAGTGGAAACTGGCCATCNGCNGCTACCAGTGGTAATTGTGCTACTGCATATGCAACTGGTGGAAGTGGAAANCAAGGACCGCGTACAACAGCATTGGGACTCGGTCCAAATGATGATTCCGGCGGAATTAGAGAACTGACCGAAGTTGTATATGCTAATGGTGCTATAGACTTGCCACAAGATGGAGGATATTACAGTGAGTTTTGGGGCCCTGCCTCAACTTGGGCTTGTTTGTCTTGGCATGATGCTCAAGGAAACGTTCCAGGAAACCCTCCAACTGTTCTCGACCATAAATGGAATCCGAATGCAACAAAAATAGTAATCCCTATTTCAGATGAAGGACCATACGGAGGAGATCCTGCTACTGACGCAGAAGACACACAATCAATTCTAGAAGCACANAACGCATGTGTTACAGCGGGTATAATTCCAATCCCTCTTTTAGCAGCCGGATTCGGTAGCGGTTCCACTGACGTTGGATCACACATGATGGACNTAGCACAGTGTCCAAACGGATTTACAAGCCTTAATGCTCGAACATGTAATGGAGCAACTTTAGCNCTAACCAATGCTGAAGGAATGATGTACAGCTTCCCGACAGGGGCCGGTAATCAAGCGGAAATGCAATTGATGGTTGAAGCATTGGTCTATCTATCAACGAATAATTCTAGAGAGATATTNTTGACAGTTTTGGATCCATTGGGGTTACTTGAGTCTCCATGGCCAGGTTGGCAGAAAGGTGATTCTGGGACCTTCGTTGATACTGCTGCAGACNGATANATCGAAGATTTGGGCGCTTCACCTGACGCTCTTGGATACGGCCATTTAGTTGTAGTCAACGATACAAGAGTTACACTGAATGATGCTTACAGCTTACACCCCGCAATTGCAATTNANAATTCAGGNAATACNCATATTACTTGGATGGATGGAAGAGCGTATGGATTTGATATCGATGTCAATTATGAGATTTATTANACCCGTTTNCGTNTAAGTTCTGCNGGTGCATGGGANGGAGTTAGCGAAGGATTNCCATCATATGCAATCAAGCAAATATCCGATGCCGCAATATCTAATGTTGAAGGATATGAAGGATTACCTCCAGANAGGCCATATGGTGGCAATTCACATATGCCATCAATTTTGACTGATTCATTCGATAATGTTCATCTAACTTGGTTGGATAATTANAATGGNTCTCAAGGAGAGACACTGATGTACACTCGCTTGAATCATACTAACAATGACTATCCTACAGGNTTCCCATTGAATTCAATAGCATCTTCNATCTTTGATCCTTGGGAATTACTTCCAATTACAGAGTGGCAATCGGATAAATTAGGACCCAATTCNCCTGCATTACCNGAATTAGGACANCCTCCTGCCTTTGCTAATGACATGGGAAGCGGAGCTCATGTAGCATGGTCAGATACAAACAAATGTAGTGATGAGAACAATGGTGGAGTTTACACACTTTGCTATGTACACATTCTCACAGGATTAGTTGATGTCTCATTAGCTGAAGATGAAACATTTTATCATACAATTGAACCAAGTGAGCAAACAACTTACAATATGTCTATCTCTAATCCTACACCTGGTCCTGCTGATTTAGTTTCAGATATATTTTCTCTAACAGTGGAAGGAGTAATGACAAATTGGAGTGCTAGTATTTTCTTTGCTAGCAACCATACGCCAATTTTNGACTCAACTCCTGTTTCTTTACAGGGNGGNGAGAGCCTTAANTTGTATATGAGAGTCAGAGCACCTACGATATATCAGGCACATCATGATGAATTAGCNACNATCAAAGTAGTAGCGGTTTCTTACAAAGATCCAGCNATNCGTGATGAAGCAATTACTCTGACACTGATGGATGTTGTTCACGGTATTGAATTAGATACAAGCCACTATCAAGCNGATGTTGAACAAGGACAACAAGCAACATTTTCGATATCAGTAACTAATACNGGGAATGTATATGATACATTTGCATTNTATGANCCCACTACGCTNGAAGGTCAAACTGAATGGGCACTTCCTTTCGGTTGGGGNGTTACTTTCCCTACTTCCTTATCNCTNGATCCAGGACAATCCATGACTAGAAACTTACAAATTGATGTACCNACTTCTCAGGAACCTGGAACTTTTGTGATATATTTGAAAGGATGGTCTACTGGAGANCCAGTATTGTCAGTNGATAAAGGGACATTTGATATTCTTGAACTCTGGGTGAATGTTTCAATNAAGAGTACAGGAAATATTGTATTCGAATTAGGTGAAACCACAATGCATGTTTTACCNGGTGAATGTTCCGAATTTGACATAGANGTTACTAAAAATTTCACACCNGGACATTTNGTNTTTACAACACCAGGNGGNCCTGAAGAGAANCCCGAAGGAGTTTCAGATCAAACTTGGAGATTCGANCATTGGACAGTAAATCTTGATTTCTCAGAAGCTCCTGGNGGNAATAGCGTACCACAAGAGACNCCCAGNTATTGGACAGTAGATACGCCAAGAACCGTTACNGCNGAAATGTGTGCACCNTACAATGCAACTGCTGGAATTGGAGATTCTGTAACTGTCAAAGCATCTNTAGANGGCGCACCTAAGGTTAGAGANTCAGTGGTTCTAGTAACTAATGTAATNCAAAGNTATGATNTGGAAGCAACTACAGAAACAATCCTCTCNCTNTACCCTGGTCAAGAGTACCAACTTGATACGATAATCGAGAANACAGGGAATGGAGCNGATAGNTATGANATGGCTGTTGGNTCAATCACAGATCAGGATGGAAATTCTGACGTTTGGGANATTGTNATACCAAGAATTTTATTCCAAGAATTAGANAGAGATGAATTACAAGAAATTCCAATAATGATAAATGTTCCAGAAGAAACATTGGCAGGACAGTANACAATTGTTATAGAAATATACAGTGAAGAAAGTTTTGAAGGNACGAAATTAAGGGATTTAGTTACATTACAAGTAGAAGTTATTGAGTTCCATGACATGAGAATNACNGTAGANCCAACAGTTGAAAGTAGNATTAAAACAACTGCGCCGGGAAGAGTAGTTAGNTTTACTATGAATGTAACAAACTTTGGTAATGTAGCNGANCAACCTACNGTTCACAANCATACNGTAGATGGTGCAGGATGGGACACGGTTCCTGGAATGAATGCTCTCAGCTCATGGAGAGTTGATTATGCTTTACTGGAAGGTTTCGGCTCTGAATATCCAATCGAACGTCCCTGTGTAGTTTTGATGGCTAACGATCCAGAACCAACGGATGGCTGTTTCATTGATTGGAAGACCCAACGCGTAACGCTTCCTGTGATGCCTTCTTACACTACGTTGCAGTTAGTTGCAATAGTTACGATAGATCCAACTGCGGCTTTAGCAGATAGAGAAATTGGAATTAAATTAAAATCAAGCTTTGGTGATTCAACATCTGGGGGAGATTTCGATGAAACAGCAATTTGGGAAGATTCCTGTACTATCGATATGAATGGAGATGGCTTCCCAGACAACTATCGTCCAAATTGTGATACTAATGAACAAGTTCTGGAACTAAGACTTAGAGCACCGGATTTACAGATTTTGAGTGTTGATGTAGGGAAAACGAAAGGCGAAATAGGAGATATGCTTTCAGTTACAGTCTCAATATTGAATGATGGTAATTCTCATGCAACCGATGTCAATGTGATTTTGTGTGTAGACCAATCCGTCAGTTCAATCAAGAGAAATGGCTGTGATGAAGAAAATGTAGCTTATAGACAATTAATAGAAGCAATAATGCCTACATCATCTGATGATGAGCCTCCTCTAATTACTTTACTTTACCTAGTTGAAGCAGGAACTCATGAGGTGGTTGTTGTAGTGGACCCAGAGAATATTATCGTTGAAACCGATGAGAAAAATAATTACAAGTCAGCAGGTAAAATGGGATCGAACAATGGTATATTGGACGTAGGCGTTGAAATCATAGCCAGATATTCAGTTCCAGCAATCATACTTGGAGCGACATTTGCATTGATTGCTGTCGCAGGAGTTGTTATGTATGGTAGAAGAATGGAAGCACTAGACAGATTTGCGGAGAAGAGTAGCATGTTAGCAAATCTTGATGACGATTCGGAAACGCAATTTTAGTAAAGGAGTTTGAAGAATGGGTTTTAAAAAATTATTCAATTATATGGTTTGTATTTTTATTTCTGGTTTGGGGCTATTCAATAGTACTCAATTGGAGGTAAGATATGAATCCGGAACTAACAATGAATTATTATTTCAAAACGGACAGATAATTTCAACAGCATTTATTGGGTTATTCCTGGCTGCTTTTTTAATAGAAATCATGATGATGAGAAGAAATAGGTCGTCATCTAATCACGAATCAAAAATAACGGAGCAAGATAAACCAACTAATCCAAAAAACGATGATGAAATCTTAATTCCAGAAGAAGATGAGTCGGAAAACGATGCAGAAGAAGATGTGATTTAATTCGATTAACGTGCAAGCCACCAGGGTAGAGGAGTATCCTTATCGGCCGAAATGAAATTATCATTATTATTTGCTACGAAATCTTTCATCAGCCTATCTCTTATATTCTCCATGATGTCTTCGGCTTGAGATTCTTGAATTCTTAGATTTTGTGAAAATATATCTAGATCCAGAGGTCTTCTCGGCTGAGTCATCATTTCTCTTGCCATGATTCGTTCTTCATATGACTCGGCATATTCTGAAACTTCTTTCGAAGTTTTAATCATTATTTGTTGATGTAGAGCGATTATCGCGTCTCTTTGCTGATCGATTTTTTCGAGAGCAGAATCGATATCTGATAGCAAATTCATTGCCTCAGACATAGACAATTCCCTTCTCGTACCTAAACGATCTATCACTGAATTTAATTCGTTTGGTAGTTTGTTTGATAACCTCATAGGGCCACCTGATGGAATAGTTCTATGTTCTGCTTTGAATAATTCCGGCCCCAAGTCCAATCTCAAAGAAAATGACTGATTAACTTTATACATCTTTTTAGGAGGTCCACCCTTTTCTGAAGGGACTATTTCAGCTTCTATGAAACCGGCCTTTTCTAAAACTTTGATATGTTTCATCACAGCCTGTTGACTAATATCTAGTAATTCAGAAAGTTGTAAGGGATAATGNGGTTCTTTTACTAGATGTTGTAATATGCTTCTTCTTGCTCGATTTTCAAGAATTGTCACAGCTTCATCGAAGTCCATGCCACTTACCAACCTGTAGTTGGGTAGTCAGGGTCATCTAAAAACCCATTTAATGATTTATGATTAAAAATAAATTATTCTCCATCATCCCAATTTTTCCAATTTTCAGAAACTTGTTCTATATTTTTTTGCTCTAAATTTTCAGTCTTTTCGTTAATAATCTCTTCATCTGATAGAGTTTTTTCAATTTCTAAGAATGGATCTGGAACACCCACCTCAGTTGTAGAGTTGTATTTCTTGAAAACTTCATCCGTAGTCATTATTTCCTCTCTAATGATTAATTTTTGTGGGTGTTTATCTTTTCTTAACCAGAAAAATAAACCCATAATTAAAGTAAATAATCCTAATGGGAATCCTAAGCAACAACTAATCATTGATANCATAATTATGTTATCTGAGAATAAACCAGATTGAATTTCAAAATCATCTATTAGCCATAACGTTGTATTACCTTCGTTAATCAAGTTATATTCTGAATTTTCTGAAACTTCAAAAATCATCACTGGAAAATACACCATATCTCCATCTGAATTAGGTTTTTTATTCAATTTTTCAAATGCATTCGGCTCATATCCATTTATTTCTTCTCCATTTTCATTTGTTAATTTGACATCCAATTCATTGNCACTTAATCTAACTACGGTATAGAGGCGAACTTTGTCTAATTCAACAACCCCATTTTCACCACCTTCCAGTTGTAATAAATTATTTTCTTCAACGTTCATTCGTTGAATAATTCTATCTGTAGATTCACTGTAAGTGCCAACAAAAATCAAAATTAGNACTATTGATACACCNGTNAGACGCTTGAGCCATAACTTAGCGCCTTCCTTCATGAATCTAGCCAGTAGCCCTTACATTTCAGATTTGGCAATCAATAACCTAAACCAATGTGGGCTAATTTTTCAGGAAGATAAGTATCAGTAACGAAATCTAAACCGTATTTTGCTAGAGATTGCTGCTCAGCCTTTTTACCGATTTCTTTCATTAAGTTAATCTGGTCTTTCCAATACCCAGAGTTNAATCGAGGNTCAGTCAATTCAGAATCTAAAGCACTNATATCTTGCTTAGTAAGTTCATCACTTGGTAAATCATAAGCCAAAATATCATCAGCCGTAATGCCGAGATATTGAGCTCCTTTGGTAGCTAAATATTCAGAAATATGAGCGGTTTTAATTGCTCCATAGGCTATACTTGCATATATTCTAAACGACCATGGGTCACAGTCAGCGAAAACAATAATCGGTTTATTCCATTCCTGACTCATCCTCTTCATTATTCTTCTAGTTGATCTGGCGGGTTGACCTTTTAGATGAATCAATGCACATCTTGCTTCTTCGTCAAAACCATTTTCTACAAGTCTATCGAACATACCACCGGTTTCAATTGCCATAATAAAATCGACATCCTCATCTACCAAGCTTAATTTTTCTGCTTCTACATTGTATGGTACTCCATAGCCGGAATCTCCTACATCATCTCTACAGTTTATTCTCATCCAATCGCCCTTTCTGTTTCTTTCTTCAAAGGTAACATTCCCAATTATTCTCGCTCCATCTTCTTCAGGACGTAATTTGAAATCTTCTCGCAGACATTTAGTTACGATTTCTAGGTCTTCAGCCAGATTGTTACTCTCATTTTGTGAACCAAATTTACCATGTCCCCAAGCCTCGCTGATATAGTACATTTCTCTTAATGTTGAAGATTTTCCGGAATCAATCATTTGCTCAATGAATTCAGTCACATGCAAAGAACGCAATAATTGTCTCGCAGAACCAAGGCTGGTTGCATCTCTGGTACTCTTCTTTTTACCGTATTTGTAAACTCCTAGTCTATTATCAAAACCAATATTTGTTTTTGATCTAACTGGTAGAGTCATAGCCGGAGGAACACCTTTTTCCATTTTGTTATGCATTTCTGCAGCTATTCCCTTTAACGCTTCTTTAACTTCGTCTTTTGTTTTTCTTTGTCCAACAGCGCTCATTCAAAACCCTCCTCATATTCTTCAAAAATATTTATTTCTTCAGTGATCTTTTCTTCATTATTGTTTGAAAATGATTGAGCATTAGTATTATCTATTTGTATTTCTGTCTCAGAAATTTCATTCCTAATTGCGGTTAAAGCTTCACTTTTACGTATTTCCTCAAGGATTTTCTCATCAATTTTAGTAGCCCCAATTATATCTCCATTACCTCTAAAGAAAATATCAGTATCAGTCCAATCTCCTTTACTGAGTCCAGAAAGAGCGACATTAATCGTTGTTGAAGTTCCAGGATTCAGCGTGTCGAGTCTCCAAGCCCAAATTCCTCGAGCTTCTTTCCTCCCTCCGTTAGGGTTTTCGATCATAGCCACCTCANTACTTTCAGGCCATTTCAGAAGAATTGTATATGCACGAGCTCTTGCCGTATANTTGAAAATTTTAATCGAACATGTNGCTAATTTTCTTTCTTTATCCCAACCCANNTCNTCCTCGCAGAATACTGCATTCATTATTTGAGTAATTACTGGAGCTAAATCTGGCTCATTCCTGCCCAGAATCTTCGATGTTTTTTTTGCAATTTCTGGAAGAATAACATTCACTAGTTCGAATTTTTCTTTTGCTTTCTTCCTTTGCTCCTTTTTCTTTAGATGATTTTTCAACCCTCTACCTACTTCTAAAAGTCCTTTTCTAATCTCATCGAAAACTTCCTCATTATCTGCTACAGCTTCTTTTGCCTCACTTGTAAATTGAACATTGGTTGAAGCAAGATGAATTAATACAGCTGCCGCGCCCTTTGGCAATCCCTTACCTCCTGGATGTTCTAAACCATATCTTTTCCAATCAATTGATTCAATAGCCTTTGTTAGTGCACAACCTCCTTGTTGATACATTAGAGGAACTCTATTTGCAAATCTTAACACTTCAATAGGGCCATCAGCAGCTATATCTCCTCCAAAAACAAGTCCAACTTCTATTTGGAATGGATTGCCTTGGCTCACTGTTGGGAGCCTGGTAACCGTTGATGCAAACCTTGAATCAATGGCTTTTGATAGACCTTTTTTGATTAATAAATCATCAATTGGAGATAGACAATCTGTTGGAGGAGGCAGTAACTTGACTTTTTGAAAAGATGCAATCAGTTTTTTTGCATCTTCAGAATTAATTCTTTTCGGAACCCTATCATCTTCAATCTCAGAGTTTGATAAAACCTCTTTCGCTGCTCTGACACTTACTCCTGAAAAATTATGCCTAAGGAAAGAGGTCATTTTTCTTTGCTCNGATTCTCTCAACATTCGTTGTAAAGTACCTAGTTGTATACCATGTGGATGGGGTTTTATTTCTTCAACAACTCTNGGTAATCTCTCACTAGTTCTTACCCATTTACCTTCTTCTATAATTTCTCCATCTTTACCTCTAACTATCAAACTGATAGTCGCATGTGGATTTACTATCGAAGTCATCCTGAGATATTGATATACCGATTGTTTTCCTCGTTGATATTTTGCTTTCATTATTGTGGAAATTTTAAGCCCATGTTCGATCTCTTCCCCAGTGTTCTGATCAATCCAAATTTCTCTCCTTTCTTTTGTTTTTATTGCTTTATTTTTTCTTGTATCTAATCCTAATTCTACAAATACTGCTGATGAATCAGCAGCTATTTTTGATACAACACGAGTTTTTGCCCCTGTTGTCAATTGCGCATACATCACAACTCCAGTAATTCCAATACCTTGTTGACCTCTAGTTTGTCTTATAGCATGAAATCTTGAACCTAATAGAAATTTACCAAATACATTTTCTATGGCATCTCTTGGAATTCCCGGACCATTATCTTGAGAAATTAATTCAATATCTTCGCCCTTTAATCTATTTATTTCAACTGTAATATTCGGTAGTATTCTAGCTTCTTCACAAGCATCTAGCGAATTATCCACTGCTTCTTTGACTGCAGTAATTAATGATCTTTGTAGAGAATCAAACCCTAAAAAGTGCTTATTTTTCTCAAAGAACTCACTAACAGCAATTTGTTTTTGTTTTCCAGATATCTCGCGTGCATCCACCATAATTTTCCCTCCACTTGGTCCTCCCATGTCCTAATGACTTGGGGCCAACTTGTGTTAGATGCATGGGAACTCGATAGGCTATTGAAACATGCGCTTGTTCAAATGAAGAAAGTATATATTTTCAATGATTGTAGAGAAGTCATGATTAATGTAGTAGTTGATGTGATTCAAGGTGAATTCGTTGCTTATATTGGAATGATTTTGATTTTAACAGCATTTTTCTTAGAAACGAGGGGCGTTCTCAAAAGTAAGGAAATAGCATATTTGGGGTTAATGGCAGCGGGATCTGGATTATTGGCAGTGAGAGCATATTTTATTGACGAATGGGCTTTTTTAATTTTAGAAATAGCCTGGTTCCTNGCAGCAATTTGGGGNGCATGGGAATTTTTTACGAAAAAAGATCTGGCCTCCAAGCTGTAATTTTCCCAGTGAAAGCACTAGCCATTACTGTAAGCGGACTCGCCAAGTATAATTTCCCAGGCCCTGATCTTCCCTGAAAGTTCCTGTTTATAGCAGAAATAGAAATTTGTTCATCATTATGGCTAACTCCAGGTCCCGCTCCAATACAGGCTCCGCAACCAGGATCAATCAGTTTTACACCGGCCTTTTCGAACATTTCTGTCCATCCATTTTTTTCCGATAATTCTTTGACTGTTTTAGAACCAAATTGAATGTAGCAATCTACCCCTTCTGCTATTTTCAACCCCGCATCTAAAGCAGCCTTTGTTACTTCTGCATAATATGCAAAATCATCATCTTTCCCTGCTGTACATGACCCTGCGTATGCAATGTCAATATTTACAATACCTAAGTCATCAATATATGCACCATTTGTGGGGTCTGATGGTATTCCTTTGTCCGGATCTCCTGGGTGGGCTACCATTGGTTTGATTTCATCTAGATTTATTGTATGAATACCACCATGATATATTGCTCCTTCATCCGCCGTAACAAAGGACTCTACTATTTCTTTCCTATCCAATTCTAATCTTCTTTTCATCAACCATTCGACTGTTAATTCATCTGGATCACATATACCTGTCTTCGCACTACATTCGGTAGCCATATTGCATAATGTTGCCCTTTCATCCATGGATAGACTCGCGAGGCCGGGTCCACCGAATTCCATGCTTCTATCGAGAGTTTCCGATTTTGCTGCATACTTCCATAAGATATGTAAGATGACATCTTTTGCAGTACAACCAGGGTGGAGATTTCCGATAAGATTGAATCTAATACTTTCTGGAACCTTCACAAATGCAAATTGATTGTGAATTAAATTTGCATATTCGGTGGAACCGACGCCGTATGTCAAAGCATTGCTAGCCCCTCCCATACAGGTATGACTATCAGTAGCTTGGATAAAATCTCCAACATCAATAAATTCTTCTCTTGCAACTTGATGGCATATTCCTGGAGAAATTCCATTGACCGCTGAGTAATCTCTTACACCAGTATGTCTTTGAAAATCATTTTGCATATTTCTTAAGGTTTGAATTTTTTCTTTAAACTTTCCAAATCTCGGTACACCGGTCGCATACAGCAAATGGTCCTCAAAAACGGCAAATTTTGGTGGGTTGGGAATTTGATACTCATCTCCATATTCAGATTTTAAGAACTCATGAACTTGAGCAGTAGTAAACTCATGAGAATAACCACCATCGACAGACGCCAGTACAGCGTCCCCAGGTTTAACAAATCCTTTTTCAGAATCTTTTGAAATTAATTTTTTAGATATTATTTTCTCTACCATTGTCATCGGGCGAGGTTCTTTATTGACAGGGGGGAGCTCGATATTTCCTGCTGCAAGCTCTTTTGCGAAAGGGAAGATTCCTCCATTTTCTAGAATTAGTTTTGTTACTGGATCATATTTGTTTGTAAACTCATCCAAATCAATACTTTCTCCATTCTGCAATCTTTCAAGCATTGAATGATCCCCCATCAATTGCCCTAAATTTATATTATTTCTTTCATGTATTGGAGCAAATGAAGCAGCAATTACGATTCTTATACCAGACCATTTCTCACATTGAGGGGCAGTTTCTCTACTGGAACCAGTTCCTTTTCTGTGACCTGATACAATAACTTCAAAATTCCCATCTTTTAGAGCATGCGAATCAAACACGCGCCGACCATCGTGTAAAAGACCAGCATAAGCATTTTCAGCAATTTTAGAAGGATCATAATCGAAACAAACCCATGCAGGAGTCATTACGTCAGTGTTGATGTCATCCAATAAATCTTCAACAGTCAGATCTTCCATTCTAAGATTCAATCCTTCGTATAATTGTTTTTTTATCAGGTCCAAATCTTTTGTTAAGAATAGTATTCTCTTATTAGGATTTAACGAAATTTTTGAAGGAGGCCACAATTTATCACTCATCGTCTCAACCCTCGCTATACCTTGCCATGGTTGGGTTGTATATCACCATTCTCAATTTTTTGTTTAGATAAAAATATAATTACAAACGATTGTAATTTTCCAATTATATGTTAACCTTAAATAACATCGTCATTCGGGGTATTTTACCTTTCCTAGGAAAGAGGGCGTGATGGGATGGCAGATTATCTTGTAGAAGACACCGTAAAATGTGATGAATGTGGAAGCCGAAATCTAAATCGAGACGAAACTCGTGGTGAGGTCGTTTGTGAAGACTGTGGGTTGGTATTAGAAGACAAAGTAATCGATCAAGGCGCTGAATGGCGTGTTTTCAGTCCTGAGCAAGGAGATCAGAGAGCCCGTACCGGGGCTCCTATGACTGTAATGTTACATGACAAAGGTCTCTCAACAGATATAGATTGGCAGAACAAGGATTACTCTGGTAAATCCATTTCTTCACGTTATAGATCTCAATTTTATAGAATGAGAAAGTGGCAAAAGAGATCTCGTGTTAGTAATGCAACTGAGAGAAACCTTGCGATGGCTTTAGCCGAACTCGATAGAATGGCCAGTCGACTAGACTTACCGAAATCAATTAGAGAATCAGCAGCTGTGAATTATAAGAAAGCAGTTGAAGCTAGATTAATTCGCGGTCGTTCAATCGAAGGTGTTGCTGCAGCATCCTTGTATGCGGCTTGTAGGCAATGTCAAAATCCAAGAACTCTAGATGAAATTGGTGAAGCTAGCCGTACTGGCAGAAAAGAAATTGGCCGAACTTATCGCTTTATGGTTCGCGAATTAAAAATGAAAATCCCTCCCACTAAGCCAGAAGATTATATCCCTCGATTTTGTTCGGGTTTGGATCTCGATGCTGAAGTCCAATCTAAAGCATATGAGTTGATCTCAGCAGCACAGGAAAAAGAGCTTACAAGCGGTCGTGGACCAACTGGAATAGCAGCATCAATTATTTACATTGCAAGTGTATTGTGTGGTAAGAGAAGAACTCAGAGAGAAGTTGCTGAAGTAGCAGGAGTTACTGAAGTTACAATTAGGAATAGATATAAGGAATTAATTCAAAATTTGAATATCGAACTAGAGATTTAATCTGGTGAAACGATGCCAAAAAGGGAGACTAAAGCGCTCCTTCGGCAGTCTTGTGATAACTTAATGAAAGAATGCATATCATTGTCATTTGATTTCCTTCCATTACCTAATCCTCCATTGGAAGTTCCAGATTTTCCCGCTCGTCCTCCGAATAGCTTATCCTCGTTGACACAGCAAGCATTAGGTATATCATCAATCGATAGTGCTGGTTTTTTGTATAGATTGAACATAATTTGCGATTTATACGAGCCAAGTTATATCAAGCGACATATTGATCCTGAAACAGAAAGAGAAAATTGGCTTTTGAAAAATATTGATAATATTTCAGAACGAATATTAATTTTACAAATTAAAGATTGGTTGTATTCAGCATTAGATGAAGAATCACCGGATACAGAACGCTGGTATCTATCTATCAGTGTGCTTATAGGTTTGAGTTTGAAAGGCTCGAGTATTACAGAATCAGAATGTTTTAACTTATTTGAATGTATAATTTTTGCAAGAAAACCGGGACAAAAANCTATCCGATTATCTGGTCGACATCATATTACTTGGGACGGTAAATCAAACAAATCAGTTGAAGAGATTGGACATCCCAGTGGTGTCTTAGCGGCAAATTCCGTTCTAGATATTCTACAACTTTACCAAACCAATCACGAAACAGTGTTACCTTACTGGCTTGAACGACTTTCAGTTAGTAAGCATGTAACATCTGTGCTAAATATTCCTTTGAGAGTGCAAAGCATTATTCTTGATAGTAATCGAAAAAACAGTGAGAGCTTAGTTTTGTCATTGATAATAATAATGTCTCACAGTCCCGAATCTGCAAAAGAAATTTTATTTCAGATTTGTAACAGTGATANAGATATATTGAGAAGAAATCTCGCTTCTAATTTATCTAGAATAGATTCAGAAGATAGAGATTTCTGTATCTCTTTATTCGAGAAATTAATCAAAGATATAGACTCAGATACNAGAGTTTTGTCTACAACTTATCTTGGAAGTTTGGCTCGATTGGATAAAAAGATATTTTGTCAATTTGCGAAGGAAATTACAGAATATGGAGACGCTCGTATGATTCAGAGGCTAATCGATTCTGGGTTGAGACATTATCTTTCTTTGGACACTGATGATTCGGATAATTTGGTACCTAAGATATGGACAATTTGCAATCAAGAATCTAAATCTCAGTTATCTGGAATGATGCTTGGAATCTTTGAAGTAAATCCGGAATCTTTCTTTAAAATTTCTTCCCAAATAAATCATTTAGATTTAGATTCGCATAAAGAGTTAGTAGATCGAATTACTCTAAGAAATAAGAAATTAGGTGATTCAATCAGGAACAACCAGTAGTAGAGCCACAGGCATTGCACTTCAAACAAGTCCCATTTCTAACCATTTGACTACTTCCACAGTCTGTACAAATGTCTCCAGTAAAGCCATTTTCTCTGGCCAATCTTCTAGTTTTTGCAGCTGCATCTTCAACATTATCGAATGCGCCTAGAGTTTGTTGCACTTCTCTCACTTCCCCCTTGCTTCTAACTATACCATCATCTGTAATTTCAGGTCTACTTATTGAATATGGATCTAAATCTTCTTGNGAAACATGNGCTAAATCATGCCTATCTAGGTATCTTATAGCTAGNTCTCTGAANATATAGTCAACGATACTAGAAGACATTTTGACTCTTCCACTNCCTCCTATAACCATCCCNCTTGGNTCAAACTTTTGGAATGTAAACGAGTTAACGAAAGCCTCCAATGGGACGCCATGTTGGAGCCCNAGAGATACAGCAATTGCAAATTGGTTTAGCATAGATCTCCAAGCAGCACCTTCTTTTGATGTGGTTAGCATTATCTCTCCCAATCGACCATCTTCATATGAACTATGATTNAGATAAACGGTATGTCCGCCNACTCTTGCCTTCATTCTACCTCCTTCACAGGTATCTGGCAAAGGTCTTCTTGTAGCAATATAATCATGCACCATTGCTTCTGCAAGAGGTTGAGCCTTTGAGGTTGGTAAAGGTAGNGATTCTACNACTTGTTCAACCATCTTCTGAACAACTACGACTTCTTCATCTTCATCTTCTTCCATTGCACTTGAATCTACAAGTTGATTCATTAATGGCTGAGANAATTTAGAGCAATCTCTGTACACTGCACATGCTTTAATCATAGTAGAGAAGCTTAAATCATAAGCATCTTTAATTTCTGATACCGTTGAATTTGATGGCATATTGATAGTTTTTGAGATTGCACCCGATATGAATGGCTGTGCTGCAGCCATCATGTGTACGTGAGCNGGCCAATCAATAGAACGAGTACCATATTTGCCNCCAGGAGTCGCACAATCGAAAACGGGTAAGTGNTCATCTTTCAATCCNGGAGCNCCTTCTATTGTTCCTCTACCNAAAACATAATCATTCGCTTCGTTAATTTGAGTAGCATCTAGACCNAAATGTCCTAAGACATCAAAGAAATCATCATTATACTGCTCTTCAGTCATTCCTANTGAGCTTATACACATTTCTTTNCCTAGAATACTTGGTGAGAAAGCNGATCTAATATCAAAAACATCGGGTAGTTTATNTTCNATATTTTTAATTTGGGCAGAAGTGAAACCTAACGATTCCAGTGTTTCGTATGAAAGATTTGGACANCCATTCAAACTCTTTGTACCCATTACAAACTCTTCAATTGCCTTCGTTTGTTTATCNGAATATCCTAGTCTACGTAGGGCCATTGTAACNCCCTTGTTAATTATCCTTAGAGAACCACCACCTGCTAGAGTTTTGTATTGAACTAAGGAAAATTGCGGCTCGACACCTGTTGTATCGCAACCCATAACAAGACCAATTGTNCCAGTAGGNGCAATTACAGTAGTTTGTGCGTTTCGATATCCNTATTCCTCACCTTCTCTCAATGCACGGTCCCATGCNTCTCTTGCGGCTAATAGTAAATCTTGAGGGCATTTCTTAGCATTGATNCCACGAGGTAAAACTGTCAANCCCTCATATTCATCTTCAGGAGCATCNTATGCNGCTCTTCGATGATTTCTCATAACTCTTAACATNTGTTCAGCATTTCTCTCATAATCNGGGTAAGGTCCGAGTATAGANGCAATTTCGGCACTTGTAGCATATGATTCTCCACACATTATTGCTGTTATTGCACCACAAATGGCATAAGCCCTNTCGTCNTCATATGGTATTCCCATGTGCATGAGTAATGANCCAATGTTACAATATCCAAGTCCNAAGGTNCGATAGTCATAGGATTTCTGTGCGATTTCTGCTGACGGGAATTGAGCCATCAGCACACTAATTTCAAGTGTAGCAGTCCAAAGCCTCACACTATGTTTAAAATCTTCAATTTGGAATGTTTGATTATCTAAATCGTAATAATGTAGTAAATTAATACTTGCTAGATTACAAGCCGTATCGTCAAGGAACATATATTCCGAGCATGGGTTTGAGCCATTGATTCTCCCACCCTCTGGACAAGTATGCCACTCATTGATAGTAGTATCAAATTGAACACCAGGATCGGCACAAGCCCATGCAGTATATGCTATTTTATCCCAAAGTTCTCCTGCATCTAGTACCTTACAAGCTTCTGGTTCTCTATTTTCTTCAGCCGCTTTATCTTTCTCTGTTCTCCAGACAAGATTCCAATTTTCACCATTTTTGACAGCATCCATAAATGCGTTCGGTACTCTTACAGAGTTGTTACTATTTTGTCCAGAAACAGACATGTAAGCCTCTCCTTGCCAATCTGTATCGAAGCACTCGAAGTCTACTCCTTTCCAACCTTGCTTAGCTAAATCTAGTATACGCTGTATGTGTGGTTGTGGCACATTATCCTTGATTGCTCTAACTATGGATTTTCTTAAAGCAGGATTTTGTGATTGATCAAGTCTAGTATCATCATCTTCATGTTGCCATATCGATTCCATCAAAGAATTAGCATGCTTTTGTAATATGTTAGATCCAATTACTAATGCAGATACTTTCTCTTCTTCACTTGATTTCCAATCAATATATTCTTCTATGTCCGGATGATCTAAATCCAAAGTTACCATTTTAGCTGCACGACGAGTAGTACCACCAGATTTTATGGCGCCAGCCGCCCTGTCTCCAATTTTCAAAAATGATAGCAAACCAGAAGAACTCCCTCCTCCAGATAGAGGTTCTCCCGCTCCTCTAATGTTAGAGAAATTAGATCCGGTTCCTGAGCCAAATTTGAATAATAAAGCCTCTCTATTCCAAAGACCCATTATTGAACTAGTTCCGCCAACCAATGAATCGCTGACTGATTGAATGAAACAAGCGTGGGGTTGTGGATGTTCATATGCATTTTCAGAAAGGCACAACACTCCAGTTGTTGGATCCACATAATGATGCCCTTGTGCAGGACCTTCTATCCCATAAGCCCAGTGTAAACCAGTATTGAACCATTGAGGGCTATTAGGGGCGGAACGCTGGCTTGCGATTAAGTAGCACATTTCATCGAAGTATGCTCTTGCATCGACTTCACTAGCAAAATATCCATATTTGTAACCCCAATATGTCCAAGTCCCAGCCAATCTTCTGAATAAATTTCTTCCATGAATTTCTCCAGTAAACCTATCTTTGGGATCTAATGTTTGTAGTTTCTCATGATCAGGCTCACTTCTCTGGAGCCAAACGGGGATGCCATCTTCCGCCACCTTGCGCAGATAGGTTGGCACCCCCGCTTTTCTCAGATATTTTTGAGCAGCTATTTTCCCTGGTACACCTTCAAATCCGGAAGGGAATTGAACCCCTTCTATAGAGTCCGCCATTGTTCCATCAGGATTTCTTATTTCTACATCCATAGAAATCCATGAGAACAGATCAAATGGGTCTTCTCCAGCAGTAGTAAATCTTCTTTCCACTATCATTCCATTTTCATTATTTTGATGGTTTTCAGTAGTTTTTGATTTATCTTTTACTTTGGTCTGCATAACTTCACACTCCTATTTTTGACAGTCTCGATATGGGGTTCCCGGCGTAAGGGATTTTCTCTTCGGAATAGAGGGTGTTTAATGCTTTATGAAAAGCACTCTTTATTTTCTTTATTTTGATTACTTATTTTGTGTAACGGTATACTAGGAATTTTTGTTAATTTTGAAGATTATGGTCTTAATTCCAGACTCCAATCTAGTTTTGCTCCAGATCTCGTTATCATCACACCAACTGAACAATATTTTTCATGACTTTGATGAATCAATCTTCTTAGTAATTTTTCAGGTACATCTCCTTCAACTACATATTTCATCTTAACAGAAGTGAACACCTTTGGTCTTTCCGCGGCCCTCTCTGATTCCAGTTCAATCCACATTGCTCTTACATTCTCCATTCGATGTTTTAGCCCGTCAATAATGTCAATCAATGAACATGCTCCATGTGCTTGGAGTACTATCTGCATAGGGCTGGCCGCAGTTTCACTATGAAATTGAGTGAGTTTTCCATTATCTGTTTCACCTTCTATTTCTTCACCGGTTGTCCATCTAACTACGCCTTTCATCTGTCTCACTTCTGCTTAAGGCACAGGGGTTGGCTTCATGAATGAGTGGTAAGTGGCATCTCTGAGAACTATGTCCGAGGGAGAAGCAATTTCAATTAAAAATGGTAATCTAATCGTACCTAATGAGCCTTTAGTACATTATATTGAAGGAGATGGGATTGGAATAGATATCACTCCTGTAATGATTGATGTAGTCGATTCAGCGGTCAATAAAGCATATTCCAACGAAAGAAAAATTTATTGGAATGAAGTATTAGCTGGGCAAAAAGCATTTGATAAAACAGGTGAATGGTTACCCGAAGAAACTCTTGATGCAATGAGGACCGGCTTGGTATCAATCAAAGGACCATTGACCACTCCGGTAGGTGGAGGTATCAGAAGTCTAAATGTCGCTCTTCGTCAGAAATTGGACCTTTTTGCATGTGTTCGTCCGGTGAGATGGTATGAAGGAACTCCCAGTCCCGTTAGAAATCCAGAATTTGTAGATATGATAATTTTCCGCGAAAACAGTGAAGATGTTTATGCTGGTATCGAATGGGAGTCCGGAAGTCCGGAAGTTAAGAAAGTGATTAATTTCCTTCAAAATGAAATGGGAGTAACTAAAATTAGATTTCCAGATACTAGTGGTATAGGAATCAAGCCAATAAGTCGTGAAGGGACATCTAGAATTGTCAGAGCGGCAATTAACTATGCTATAGATAACGATAAGTCTAGTGTTACCATAGTTCACAAAGGAAATATAATGAAGTTTACAGAAGGCGGATTTAGAGATTGGGGCTATCAGTTAGCAAAAGATGAATTTGGTGCAAAAGAATTGGATGGCGGTCCTTGGTGTGTTATCCAAAATCCGAANACAAATCAAGAAATTATAATNAAAGACGTNATTGCTGACGCTATGTTGCAACAAGTACTCACAAGACCAAAGGAATATGGAGTATTGACGACAATGAATCTTAATGGCGATTATATTTCTGATGCTCTAGCNGCTCANGTAGGCGGAATTGGAATTGCACCNGGTGCAAATATTAACTATGATACAGGAATATCAATATTTGAAGCGACTCATGGTACTGCACCAAAATATACAGGCCAGAATAAAGTAAATCCTGGATCTTTGATACTTTCTGCGGAAATGATGTTACGTCATATGGGATGGAATGAAGCGGCAGACTTGATNGTGAAAGGCATGGAAGGTGCAATATCTGCCAAAACAGTAACTTATGATTTTGAAAGATTAATGGATGATGCGAAATTACTGAGTTGTTCAGAGTTCGGTGAAGCCATTATTAAGCANATGGANTAATCTAGATANTTTGAATTAAATTCTAGAATTTAGTTGTTGAGCATCAGATACCACTCCAAATCCAAACTCTTCCTCTANTGCTCTTGANACCAGTCTAAAATCCGAATCTCTTGTAGCCACTAAGATATTNCCAATTTCTTGNAGTGGCAAAGAAGCAAGGGATGCNGCATCGCGCATGATTTCCATATCTCCTCTTTCCGGATAAATTTCNTTTCCATTTAATTCGGTTCTTGTTGGGATTTCTTCAGATCTCCTACGCTTTTGTTCATCGACCAATTNGAATATATTTTCGTGTTTCAGTAAGAACTCTTCTAATTCAATGTTTGATATTTTATCTGAATATTTTTCTTGTGGCCAAGTACTAAAAGAATCACAAATTTCTTTTACTTTTTTATTTANGAAATCTTTAGTTATTTTTTCCTTCCATTGTTTTTTATTAATGTANACGTCACTAAACAATCCNAAAACNGTTTCTGGATTTTTNGCCCTATTGGTAAATTCTGANAATGCTGCTGGAGGNATTGAAAGGAAGGTTTCTTTNCCACCCTGTCTTCTCANCATCATATGAAAAGATCTTTCTACAGACCAATCAAAGGAGCCAAAGTCATCATTTGATATTTCTTGTAATAATTCATCTTTCAAAGCATGAATTAGTACATTAGTATCAACTAAAATTAATGGNTTCAATCCNAGATTNTTCAATGTCCTCCTATCTTTTACAGAAATATTACCACTTTGGCTTACAAAAACGGCTCTTTGAGTATCTCTTAAACGCTCAATTTGTCTACCCTTGAAATAACCAGTCTCTATTGCTTCTTCGAATCTTCTGATACCTCTGAGTGGATTTTGCTCAGCGATTTGCTCTCCTAATAATGTCAATTCGAAAATATCTTTCATTTCATGTAACTCTAGTTGGAAACGTCTTTCCAAATCGGATTCTCTNGAGCCACCCGATTTTTCTAAGGTAAGTAATGCGGCNTTCACCCTTCCTTTGAAATTTTTATCAGGTAAATTATGTTCATCGGGGTATCTTTGAATTAATTCTAAGGCTTCTTTCCTTCTCTTATTATANTCACTATCAATTTCATTTTTNTTTCCTTTTTCTTGNTCNCTGACAAATCGTATTAATCTCTTAGTTGCTCTATCAGTTTTACCAGCATTATTATCTGCGCATGTTCTCAAATATAATTGAAATCTTTGAGTCAATAGTGTTTCTAATTCAGGCTTTTGATCNAGTAAATCTACAGCTTCTTCCCATGTNCCNGAATGTGCNTATTCAATCATAGCCTTTCTGAGAATCAAAGAGGACTCNTCATAGTTCTCNTCAATCTTTANTGCACCTTCTTTGTATGCTCTTGCNGCATTTAACCTATTTCCATTCTTTTTCTGTAGAGCAGCACGAATAATTTGATATTCAGATGANTCTTTATCGTGAACTCTATACCATTTTTCTAGAGATTCAATTCCTACACTGTGCTCTTTTACTAAATTAGTTAGAGCTCTGATNGTTCTAATTGTATTNTTTTCTTTTCCTGCCAGTCTTTCCAAAGTTNATAATGCATTTTCTTCTTTTTCATTATTCCCAGACTGTAATTGCATGGCAGACGAATTAACATATAATGAGTCAATTAATGCGTCAAACAATCTTCGATCTAAAGTGGATAGCTCGATATTATCAATAGAGTCATTTAACGTAGCAATCAAAGAATCTTTTACAACTCCTGACCCATCGGAAGATAGAGCCTTCCTCACTTGATTTAATACAACAATTGCCCCCTTATCCAGGATTTTATGAATCGAATCAATGTTAGAAGGAATTCCACCTAGAAGAGATATTAATGCTAAAGAAACGTCAGATAAAACATCATCTTTTTCAGAATCTTCTAANGANGTTAGAGCCTTTTTCCTTAAACTGATGAGTTGTTCAATCTTTTTGACACCAATTTCTGCAGGCATTAAATGCCACACCATNAATGCTCTGAACGGATATGCCAAAGCCAATGAATTATCTTCTCCCATTTTTTGAGCAAGATTTTCAATATCTGCTGTNCGGGTNAATACNGATAAAATCTCGTCAGTAAATCTGATTGAATCTGTATTTGAGAGAATTTTAGAAGCTTCTAATTGAATAATTGCTGGGGCATCCACACACCTCATAGCGGATACTACACTTTCTTCATCTGCATCTTGCAAATAATCTAGAATAGTTCTTTCTAATTTTTCAGAATTGTGTTTTGAAATTACTTCTAATGAAAATAATAGTTTATTATTATCAGTTATTGTTAAATCTTCGATCATATTAATGGATTTTTCGAAATCTTCATTTTCAAACATTTTCTCGCTAATTTTCCAATGCAAGACGGACGGTATATTTTCATTCATACTCTCCAAAATCTCTTTACCTTCCATTAGTAATTTTAAAGAAAAATCATTATCAATAAATTCAATTTTTTTCCATGCCTCAACTCTAATTGCATTGGATAGTTCATCATCTCCTTTTTGATTAATACAATCAGTTAGGATTCTTTTTTCTCCTGATTTTATCCGATACAACTTTTTTTGTTTAGAAGCAACAACCTTCAATTCAGAAATCTCTTCAATCTTTTCAAGCACATCAAAGGCTTCATTTGAGTTGGCACAAAGAAGTAAAATAGATTCTAGTAATGCCCCCTCATTTTCTAAGTTTCTTAATTTTCCTTTCATCATTTGTGGCCAAGAGTTTGGTCTTGGTTTACCGGCTAAATCTTTACGAATTTTTTCTAAACAGAGTGCTTGAGAAGTTGATAATTTGAATGGAACCTTCATATTGATCCACTCTCGAAGAGTTACTATATTTCTAGGATCTAAGTTTGCAGCATCTATCCAATCTTTCGAATTGAAGACTTCACTCTCTTCTTCAATGATNTCGAATCTTTCGAATTCAGCAAAAATAGGAGCCTCTCTTGCTAATCGACTCCAAACTGGATGAATACCCTGGCTACATTCTAACCTCAGTAAATCCATTTGGTCATCTAAAGACTTCTCCCATGTTGACATTTTATGTTTTTGCGCTATTAAAATTGACAATTTGAATGCTGCAGAATTATTGGAATCGATAGCTTGTTTTGGTGTTGGCAAATGGTCTTCCAGCCCCATTCTGCCCTTTCTACCTCCTCTTCTTCCGATTCGATTTCTATGACTACGATTAGCGTTATTTTCTCTATTATTAATTTCATTTTCATTAGCGATTTTAGGAGCCGTCTTTTCTGCAGCCAGTACTGCTAAAGCTTTCCAATTTTTGTTCAATAAATCCCATGTTTCTGATTTATTTATCGCTCTTTTTCTACGACCTTCATCATCCCCTGCCCTTTGCAGGTCCGCAAGACAATCCAATAGATACTGCTCCAAATGAAGACACTCCGATAATTCGCCCCACAGCCCATCCTACATGAACGCACCGCCTTCTTATGCAAGACAGAAAAAGCGAGAACTCAAGATATGTTACGATTCAGCGCTCTTCATGGAGGCTCTGGCCACGATAGTAATTCTACTCCACCCTCTTGCGGCTTTAGTGATTATTCGAGAGTTTCTTAATCAAAGAAAATGGCGCCAAGAGAAGATAAATCTTCAAAATGAGACTCTAGATGAAGCAATTTCTAGACATGAAAAAACAGGTAATAGGATATTTTTATATGTCATTTTTGTAATACTTCTAGCCTTTATCTCAAAAATAATTTATTTCCAAATTAATAATGGAACAGTATCTCTTTCAGACATAATCCCGAACCATTTTCATGGCTGGGCAGGGATATTAGGGCTATTATTGATGGTGTATCTTAGACAATTAGGTATGAAAGCCAGTAAGAATAGAAAAGACAAGAAACCATTTGCAAAATTTAGTAATACCCATGGCAGATTAAGTGATATAATGGTCTACTTGATTATGATACATGCATTTTTGGGATTCTTGTATCTATTCACTTATCTTTGAGACCAAATCTTCAACCATTCATCAATATTGGTTTGAATATCATCGCTCACGACATCTCTATCAGTGACTGCATTATTATCAATGGGTTTTATTCTGCAACCACAAGCATTTGCATGCCCTCCTCCTTCAGTGTCGAAATTAGTGGCTAATTTTGTCAAATCAAAGACCCCTCCTGATTTATGAAGGAAGGAATTTGTATAGAAAGAAGCAGAGACTGGGTATTTACCATCATCTTCAAATCTTGCTCCAGTATCTCCATGTATTACCATACATGCATCACATTCTTTTCCTATGACAGAAGTCACTAAATAACCATTAGATCTAATGTTTAGGTTCTCTAATCTCGCAATGGCCAATCTATCTACCACATATGTGTTATTTCTGATAATTTCCTTCAAGGCCTCTTGTTTAGATACTCTTTCTTCAAATTCCAATTTTATTTCTGGCAGCATCAAAATATCTTCAATTGACATCCTATGCTGTACTTTTTCAAGTATTTGCATAGTAATTTCTTCATTTGCACCAATCACCCTTCCAATCCAGAGAACCGGGTTATCTCCATTAAATTCTTCTATTGTAATTGAACCTCCATCCAATTTATCTACCCAATCCATTACTTCAGTTAAATCACTTAAATCAATATCATTTTTTAGAAGATTATAGGCAATTCTTGCCGCACTTGGAGTAGGCTCCCATAAAATTATACAATCATCTATATCTTCTCCAAAGGGCTCGTTTGATTTATGATGGTCAATACTTAATCCACAATTAGGGTGTCTTGGTAAATCACAAATCGCTGTTTTCCTATCAATGATATTATCCATCATACCAGCACGTAAACTACCAGGGTGACCAAAAATTACCTCTGCATTTGGCCACCATCTCTTTAGTATAGCCGCTGTGAAAACTCCATCTAAATCACTATCGGTAATTATCTTGTCAATNTCTAGGGCTAATGCATCCGTATATCCTTTCATTGACCAACCTCCCATGTATCATTTGTTCCTGCCGCCCCTTTGGTATAATTCAATATCGTCAACGCTTCCCCTTGAATTATGGAAACGTCATGCGGCTTCATTCTGATGAATTATGACAGNATACTTTTGTTACAATANCCTCAAGGNCATTGGAGTTTTCCAAAAGGGCATATTGANGAGAGCGATAAAGATCACTTTTCAACAGCTAAGAGAGAGTTACTGGAGGAGACAGGTATTTCTGAAGTTTCCATAATTGATGGATGGAAGTCTAGGACAGAATATACATTTTTTTCTAAGGGAACTCCTACAACAAAACAAGTATTTTGGTATTTAGCAAATACTGATGAATTAAGTGTAAAGTTATCTCATGAACACACTAACTATCTGTGGGTCAATTTTGAAGAAGCCTTCGATCAACTGACTTTTGAGCAGGAAATCAATCTGTTACGTTCTGCTAAGGATTTTATTGACAATAATTAGGAGGTGTAAATACTCCATGCAATCCATAACATAATTATCCCGATCATAAAATCGATTCTTCTCCATACTTTTTCAGTTTTCAATAAAGGCGCTAGACGGCGAGCTCCAAATCCAAGGCTGTAGAAAAACAAAAACGATGATGCCATTGCACCGATAGCAAATGCTATTTTTTCATCTCCTTGAAACTGTAGAGAGGCGGTTCCTAATAGAACGGTTGTATCCAAATATACGTGTGGATTTAACCAAGTAAAACCCAGAGTAATTATAGCAGTTTTTTTAGCACTAATATTATTTTTTTCTAAGCTTACGTCAAGAGCATTCCCTTCATATGAAGCTTTGAATCTCAAAATAGAATAAACTATTAAGAAACTGATTGCGAACCATCTAATTAATTCTGAAATTGTNCTAGAATTTGATATAATTTCCCCGAATCCAAAGACGCCCAAACTAATCAATGTAGCATCTGAAAATGCACAAATTGTACATACAAGAAAGACATGTTTGTTGGATAATCCCTGCCGTATGACGAATGCATTTTGTGCACCAATAGCTACAATCAGTGACAGACTAATTAGTGCCCCTTCGAATCCTGCTGATTCGATGCTCAAATATTCCACCCTATCTTTTTCCAAGAGGAGTCCAAAGTACTTCTACTTCATTATTTTTCAACGATACCCATCTTCCCAATACGAATAACCAATCTGAAAGACGATTCAGATAACAAATAATTTCAGTTCTGATTGCATTTNCCCCTTCTATTGCGATAATTTCACAGACTTTTCTTTCTGCTCTTCGAGTAATTGTTCTAGCAACATGCATTGTGGCAACAGGCGCTGAGCCTGTAGGCATTATGAAAGAGGTCAACGGCTCTAAATCTACAAGCCATTTATCCATTTCTTCCACCAATCGATCGCATTGTTCAATACCTATTAGCGCCATTTGTGGAGGTAAAAGTCCGGGAGTACAGGAACATTCCCCTCCAATATCAAACAATTCTTGCTGTATTAAACCTAATTTTTGATCTAATTCTGTAGAGAANTGAAANTCATTCATTCTCAATAGTTCCATTCTTACGACACCAATTTGTGAATTTACCTCGTCGATAGTCCCATAAACGCCGACTCTCATATTTTCTTTTCCGACTCTTTTACCATCTAGTAGAGAAGTTTTACCAGTATCTCCTGCGCCTGTATGAACCTTTGTAATTCGAACCATTATGTACCTCCGGATAGGTCTATCAATATGAACAATCGTCTTAAACATTAATTCAATTCTAAGTGCTTTTTTATCGTCTCAACCCAAGATTCGTCGACAGCACCCCATCCACCAATTTTCTCTAATTCCATAATATGCTCTGCCTTTGCCTCATCATTATTTTCTTTTTCATATATCAGGGCTAATGCAGCATGACTCATTGCATTAATCCATTGTTTATCCATATCCCAAGATTTTTCAAAATGAGCAATGGCACCATTTTCTCCATGTATNAAACCACGACTAATTTGCCTTAATCCTGACTTTGACCAAGAAATTCCTTGTACACCAATGATTAATCCTCTGAATACAAGATATATTTCTAAGATAACAAGAATAGATGCCAGAACGAAAGATCCTATTTGTTCCATCTGTTCAGCCTCATTCCACCTCTCAGAGAGTAAAGTAATTGATCCAACACAGAACAATATTCCTCCAAATGGAGCCACTATGACATCGTCATCTGTAACAGACATTTTTACTACACCATAAATTACAGCAAAACCTCCAACAATAGTAGAAATGTAAGCTGGGGCTAACTCATTCCCTTCTCCTCTTGGAGCACTTGTGGCTAACCANAAAACTCCTGCAATGAGTAATAATNTAGAGGCAAAGAAACCACTTATTTCAGGAAAGGGCTGCTTTCTACTATACCAAAAAACAGTAACCCCTAGTATCGAAAACAATAGTATCCAGTCCCACATAGTAATCACTCTGTTGATTCAATGCCCCAACCAGGAGCCCAAAAATCTTCGTCATCAAGCCATTTTAACCATTCATCTGAATCTGCNCTCAGAAGTCTGAAACTTCTTCGATCCAAGCCAGCCAATAACTCATCAGAAACATCACCTTTTTGATGAGCATCAGTCCATTCGATTTGCATTTGTCGAATTAGCCTTTGACCTTCNATATAATTATCAAAATTTTTTTCACAAATTTCTCTTANATCCTGTAACCATAATTTGGTACCTTTGATATGGAGATTATCATGGATAATNTNTTTCTTTTTTTTGAATGGCCACCAGCCCATATTAATCGTANNTGCGTAAAGGCACCCTTTCTTGATGCTTTGCGAATAATGAAAGAGTACTTATTCATGCGAAGNCCATGGGACGTGTTTTTGTTCATTTGCATGGNAAGGCTAAGNATTCATCNTTTAGAGCGGCAATTTCGGATTATGCAAANAGATTAGTTTCTGATGGAGTACAAATTATAGAGCATAGGAATAAAACTGAACCAGGACCTTATTTAGACGAAGTAATTAAGAAAGCCGGAAATGATGAAATTATTCTTTTNCAGGAGAGGGGTGAAAATCTAGATAGTATTGGGTATTCTCAAAAAATGAAAGAGTGGAGAATCTCTTCTGGCTCCACCCACCTGGTCGTCGGTCCCCCTGGAGGGTTTGGATCATATGGGGGTGATTTAAAATCACTTTCTTTGGGCAAAATCACACTACCTCATGAGTTAGCCGCAGTAGTTCTCTTAGAACAATTATATCGTGCATGTACCATAATCAAAGGATTACCATATCATAGACCATAATCAATCGATATCGATAATTTCATTTTTACCATTTACATGGATTATAGTAGGCACATGCTCATGAATTTCTTCCTCATTTACCATTTTATATGTTACTAAAATTACTAAATCTCCAGGATTTACAAGATGCGCAGCTGCGCCATTAATACATATCTCACCACTTCCCTTTTCCCCCAATATTACATATGTCTCAAGTCTCGAGCCATTGGTTAAATTTAGAACCTCAATTTTTTCCCATTCGTTTATTTTTGCGGCTTTGACTAAGTCTTCATCAATCGTGATAGATCCGATATAATCTATATCTGCTTCTGTCACAGTAGCCCGATGAATTTTTGAATTCATAACAGTTCTTAATGACGCCATCAAACCTCCGGAATTTAATCATACATTTTAACCCGAGGTATTGTTGAACTTTGATACTAAAACGTCGCGTTGATACATTCACAGCCAACTAGGGGTGTGCGTTGATAAATGAATCACATTTAGCAATCATACTTCGGTGGTCACGATGAAAGGAAAGTTACAAGAAAAAGTCAGTTTAGAAGGCTCTAGAAAAAGCGTTATTGCTGTACTAATGGTTTTCATAATGTTATTCAGTACACAAATGTATTCTTTCCAAGATTTTGAACCGTATTCAGGTGAAGAATCAGAATTCGGCCCCGTGATTAAAAGAACCGCATTCCAACAAATAGATGTTTCAAATGGTCCAATGGCTGAGTATAATGAAATTCAACCAGGAGCCGAGAATCCTTTTTCTCATCCTGCATTCACAGACCCGATGTATCATGACCCATTATCGGTCTATGGAAAAGTCTCAGATTCTGCGGCTTTAGCAATTGATCCAAGTTATGGATTTATGTTAGAAGAGACAGATACCGAAGATCATGACAACGATGGAATTTCAGACTTATATGATTTAGATGATGATAATGATGGAATAAATGATTTAATTGAAAGATTTGATGGTTGTTATGGAACAGATCCGTTCGATCATGACAATGACGGTGTTCAAGATGAGTTTGATTGGGATGATGACAATGACGGATTACTAGAGGGCCCTATTGACTGGTCTCAAGGCGCAGATCCTAAGAATAATTCAGAAGATAGGTATGTAGTTCCAACTGTCATCCATCCTTGGACACAAACACCGGTAGGTACTGGCTACCGTATAGATCAGAATCCATTAGATCATGATAATGATGGAGTTTCAGATGACGATATTGATGGAACCGGTGCAGGTTCTTACGATGAGGACGATGATAATGACGGTCGCATTGACCAGTTCACATGGCCTTGTGACTTCGATAGTGATGGAATCCAGGATTATTTTGATTTGGATGATGACGGAGATTCAGTTCCAGATATGTGGGATGCACATCCATGGAACTCTGATATTACTTCAAATATTACTGAGAATAATCTTTGGGACGATTGGGTAGAATGGGATTCAGGACCAACAACTCACCAAATTTTAATCACTAATACTGGATTAGATCCTGAAAATATTACAATCGAAACTGGAGATATAATTACTTGGATAAATACTGACGTGGAAGACCATTCTGTACAGGCCCAAGGAAATGCATTCTCTAGCCCACTAATCGCTGCAAACGGAGGTGTATGGAGTTTCCAATTTAACAACACTGTAGAAATCGCATATCAAAATCTTGGTGTTACATCTACAACTCAAGGTAATATTTCAGTATTACAATCTACATTTACTGGCAGTGATTATTATGG
The DNA here is from genome assembly GCA_002686525.1 of Methanobacteriota archaeon. Lineage (GTDB taxonomy): Archaea > Thermoplasmatota > Poseidoniia > Poseidoniales > Thalassarchaeaceae > MGIIb-O2. The sequence goes on from NZDA01000018.1 coordinate 57,572, forward strand.
AGATTTTGTAGGCGGTATTGATTTCGTAGAAAGAGAGAAAGCTTGGCACCCCAAAGTACAGGCATTTTCTAATATCTTTGATGGTGATTTAGATGGTGATGGAATACCTAATTTCCTCGATCCTGATAACGATAATGACGGTTCACCCGATTCTTCGGATACTGATGATGATAACGATGGATTAGCAGATATGTACGATGTTGACGACGATAATGATGGGATACCTGACACTTGTCTACAGACAGACACCAATCTAGATGCTGCTGGAGATTATCCAGTGCCAAATCAGGCATTTTATTCTGGAGCNATAATGATACCCGGAATCGATTGTGAAATGGATTATGATAGAGATCTTGATGATGATCGTTACAGGGTAATTGATCAAGATTATGATTTAGTTTGGGATTGGTTAGATACTGATTTAGGCGGTGTAGCAGTTCCAGATAATACAGTNGGNGGAACATTAACCGACTCNAGCGATCTACCTTGGGATTTAGATAATGATGGAGAAATCAACGAAGTAGATATTTTCCCAACAATTCCAACAAGTACAGTTGATACATGGGACTGCCCCAGTCTTGCTAATCCAAATCCTTCCAATCCTGATGATAATTGTTATTTGATGCGTAAATCATACACAGGATTCAATGATTGGGATGGTGATGGAATAAACAACTGGGANGATATNGATGATGATAACGATGGTATTTTCGATTGGCTAGATATNGACGATAATTGTGATTTAGACGANGATAACGATTTACACTTACTTAATGGTTCGAAATATCGTGACGATGGGCCTAACGANATTGATACAGATGTTGATGGCGATGGGTTACCAAATGATGAAGACTGGGACGACGATAATGATGGTATTTCCGACTATTATGACCCTGATGATGGTAATTGTGGAATTCAAGATTTAGATGCAACAGATCCTTTTGANAACTCTTACCCTACCAATGATGGCGATTTATTGGACGGTTCATCCGATGACCAATTATATCAGTTTTCAATAGTGTACGAAATGTATTGGAATCAGACATGGATGTTCAATCCATTTACTTCNGAAAATGGATTTGTATTAGATTACAACGGGTTNGATGAAGCNAATCCATCAGTTAGTGGACAGGTTCCTGAGTTATACTGGCATGTTATACAAAAATGGAGCCCATATAACGGAGATAACCACTTCGATATAGATATTGATGGNGACTCTCTAATAAACGGAATNGATGTAGANCAAGATGGTGACGGTTTACCAGATTGGTGGGATCAAGATGAAGGTAATGACGGAGTCTTAGATGTTAATGATATCAAGATGGGAGGTACTTTTGATGACAATACATGCGGTGCGACATTATTCTGGATTTATGTTCCGCAACAACCACAGGCAATAGATCATGAATGTGGTATTTTCTATGCATGGTATTTCGGAGCTCCTTTAGTAACNCCTACTAGGGCTAATCAAGTTGAATATACGTATCCATACAGTACAAGACCNGATCCAGATTACAGCGATGGAGCATACAATGGAAGNAATTCTCAAGGACAATGGACATGCAATAAAAATTGCTTCCATTTCACTTTCGATCCACAAAGTGGTGTAAGTCCAACTGCTGCAGTGACGTATAATCAAATGAAAGANAATCGAGACCTTTGGATTGCATANATTGGNCTTTCATTCGGATTCTTCCAATGGACCGCTGATTCGAATGCAAACTTCTTCCCCGATGAAAGAGCGGACTTACTCAATAATGATGTAGACCCGGATGATGATTGTGGAGCCCCAGTTACAGGCAATATGGAACCACAATGCCTATTCAATGATACAGCAGATTTAGATGATGATTTTGANGGAATTTATGATCATTGGGATATTGATGATGACTCAGATGGTATATGGGATTACTTCGAAATAGATAGTAACGACGATTTAGATGATGATACAGGAACNCTCCCTCCAGGAAATTTCTACACCGGTTCTAATTGTGAAGATAATGATGATGATGGTACAGACACAGATCCTGATGAGGATGGTTGGTATCAAGCAGTTCATGATAAAGGCGTACTTGGTCAAGGACTTCTAAATCCNAAATATTACGATGTTGATAACGATAATGATGGAGTTCCAGATGGAGAAGATCCTGACGACGATAATAATGGTGTATTAGACTCCGAACAAGAGTTGCTTTGTTTCGTTGGTGAAGAACAAATGACTTGGGATCATGACAATGACGGTATTGTGAATTGGATGGATGATGATTGGGATGGAGATGGCAGATCAAATCAAATCGAACTTAATACAGCTACACCATTTATCTCGGCNTGGGATCATGACAATGATGGTTTGAGNGACGATATTGACTTAGATGACGATTCGGATGGAATGGAAGATAAAGATGAAATCATGCTATGGCCATCTAGATATGGAAGCGAATCAACAAATCCATGGGATCACGATGANTTCGGAGGTGGAGAAGGTATTGCAAATCCTTCCGATCCAACAACTGGTCCNGATGCAATCGATATAGATGACGATAACGATAGCAGAATAGATGCAGATTGGGATCAGTTAGAAGAGGAAGATGGTAACTCTTCAGATTGGGATAGTGATAACGATGGAATTTTAGATGAAGACGATAAGATTCCAACTAGAATAACTCTCACATCTCCAGAAGTGTTGTGGTTGGATAATTTGTATGCTGCTAAATTCAATGGAACAGTCAGTTGGTTAGATCTCGATCAAGGAGTTTTCGCTCCTGCTGAAAATTTACCAGTTCAAGTACACATAGCTTGGACTAGAAATGGAACATCTGCGGTTGAAACTGTTGATGTTTTGACCGATGCTGATGGGCGATTCGTAGTAGGGCAGTTCTTATTCCCTGAGGATTTACCCGTTGGTTCCAATACTACTTATCATGTATATGCTGAGGTAACTGAAATGTTCTTGCATGATGGGTCATCAACGCAACCAGTACCTACGGAAGTCAGGGCAAATACAACGATTGATTATGTAGCATGGACATATTTCCGAAGCGATGAACAACCGTTATTCGTTGATTATAAGGTTCACTATGCAGCAGATTGGGATAGAGGAATTTTTGACAACAAACTATCTCATGCGCCAATATCATTCACAGTACATGGTGGGCCATTTGGAAATGTAACACATCCAACAATTTTTGATGGGTATGGATATGGTTACAGAGCAGATTCCGGAGGTTGGATATCCTTATCATTCGTTCAAACAAGTGGAAGTCAAGGTGTTTGGAAACAAGTTCAATGGAATTCTACAGTTGATAATGGAGAAGGAAAAGTTCCCGGTGCATATGAAGAAATTGTGTGGGATAATACTTCAAAGTCACACAGTGTTGTTGGATTATACGAATATACCAATACAAGTCTTCCTATAGGGGATTACATGTTTATTGGTGAATCTCGGCCAGACTTAGGTGCTGAGATGCCATGGCCGTATCTGGAGGGTGACAAAACAGATTCCTTCGCGATTCGTTCGATGCATAGAATGTATGTTGAAGCAGACATTATTACTCCATCTATAAGACCGGTTTACTTCTACGACTCAACACAATTTACCGGAGCATCTTTCGGTGCTTGGAGAGCTTTATTCCATGCACCATCTTTAGCTAATGCTGGACTTGAATATAGCCAAGTAAGTCTTGGTAAACAATACCCGATGCTCTGGGACGGTACTCCACAAGGCCTTACTGGTGAAGCTGCGAACCTCCGCTCATTCCTATCATCTAATGGCACACATTGGTTTATTGCAATGCAGAATGGAGGAGATTTCAACGTACCTCCCTGTGGGCCAATTAACCCACAAGATCCTGCTAGTGAGATTCGCTGTGAAATAGTACCAGAGATGTTTACTGGAGAGACATTTAGAGTTCTAGGAACTGTATGGAATAGAACAATGACTGCATGGCCTCATGATGCTATGGCATTACAAGTTGATATAGATAAAAACGGTGTCTTTGCGGGTTCACAAGAAACAGGTTTTGCTAGAGTTCCAGATATGGTAAATGGCGAAGCGGTATTCGATTACAACTGGACATGGTATTCTCAATATCCTGCAGGAGTATATGGAATACGTGCTGATTTCACTAATTCTAACTATTATTTCACGGGTAACCAATCTGCAGTACTTGCTCCAACAGGTGCTTATGTGAATGTATCAGTTATTGGAACAACAGATTTCCAATTAAATAACATACCCAGACTCTACAGAGGTCAAAATGCGACAATTGAAGCTAGAGTAATAGATAACGCATATCAACCAGTTAGAGATGCTCCAGTAAATTATACTTGGTCAGCTGATGGTACAAGTGATGTGGCTGTAACCGATCTAAATGGTGTATTCAAAATTAATTTGACCATAGATGAAATGCATGAACTGGGCAATTTCTCTCTGAGTTTTACATACCCCGGAGACACTTATCGTCAAGGTAGCTCATCTGGAATTGATTTATGGGTCGTATCACGAACTTATATTGATCTTCAGAGTACTACTGAAAATAGACTATCTAGTGGAGATATTTGGGAATTTACTGCTCAAGTAACTGACGATAATAGAACTGCTGCAATCAAAGATAAAGGTGAACTTCTTGATGGTTGTGACGAAAATGGTGGTGAAATCCTAGTCATTCTTGAGGGAGTAGATTTCGAACAAACCGTTCATAGACAGATAATAAAAACGCTCTGTCCTAACGCTGGAACTATTAATCATGCTATGTTATTAGATCCTCAATTATTAAGAGATGACCCTCAATCATTCCTACCAGATGGTTTCGGACCTGTTAATGTGATAATCAGATTCTCCGAAAACCTACCACATGAGGGTTGTGAACCAATAGATCAAGAAATGCTTTCGATATCAGGAGCGTGGGATCCATGTGCTCAAGTATTGAATAGCGATCATTATCGAAAGGTTTTCCAATATAATGGACAAGGTTTCAGTTTGATAGGAGGTACACAGTTATCAGTTGATAATCAGATTGTTTATACTTCTGAAATTGATCAATTGACTGGTCAACCTATAGATAAGCCTATGACAGTTACAGGGCAACTTGTTGATGAATTGAATACCAATCTTTCTAATCGTCCAATACAAGTACAATACGAGATGGTTGGTACTGAATTGGGAGTGAAAGCTTGTAATGGTGGAGTAACTGACTCAAATGGATTCTTCTCAATTATTTGTCCATTGAATGATATTCAAGCCGGACAGGCAAAAGTTACAGTGAATTATTATTCATATGAAACAGGAGACCAATATAGATACAAAAACTCCAGCATAACTAAATTCTTCCCTGTATTCTCTAATTCAACAATGACTGTACAAGAAGTTGGGCCTTTCCGAACAGATATAGATACGTATAGGTTTGAAAATGGTACGGTGTTCCCAGTATTGTATCTGAAAGAATCATTCCATATAGACGCTAAACTTGCTCAAGTCAATGGTAACCCTGTGGGAGGCAAGTGTCTCAATATTTATCTCGATCCTGAAACAAATACCAGACCTTTCGCAACAGCAATTACACAGGATGGAACAGGAGAGATTGAATGGTACTCAGGAGATCCGGAAGATAATCCAAGTAGAAAGGGAGTTGAGCCAAGTGGACAGAAACTCGAAGGCTTTAGGACAATTAGAATTGCATATGAGCCGACAAAGGAATTACCAGGAGGATGTAAAGCTGAAACAACACCAGTGGTAAATGGTTCATATGAAGATATAGAAGTTTTAGTTAGAAGTAAAGTCGATATTCTATTGAAAGATCATTGGGCTAGAGCAGAAGGCTATCAAGAAGGAGATATTGTTACCGGTAAAGTATCTATTCTGAGAGACAGACTTGATGTTTCTGTAGAAGGTGAAACTGTTATCTTCACATTCCAATACTGGAATGGAACAGGATATGTTACAAATAATGTCGAGTATTCAGTGACAAATGAAAAAGGTGAAGCAAATTTCAGTTTTGTTTACAGTGGTAAAGAAGTTCCAGGTGAAACAAAAGGGAACGAACTAGCCGTCAATGGTCAATGGAGAGTGTTGGTACACTTCCAAGAATCTGCCTTCTTCCAAGAAGAATTCTTGAATAGTACGCCGACAATTGAACTAGGGGAANTAGCAGCGTCTTCAAATACAGATTTCTGGACATTTAGGGTACTCACNATTTTGGGAATAATGGCATCATTCGTATTGTTGATAGGTGCTATNATGTATAGAAATTATAACGAGAGAAGAAGAATNGAAATCATTCGAGGNATTCTAACCGATTCACTAATGTCTTTGAANGCATCTAACGACTATATTGCAACTATATTTGATTGCTACAAACAACTCGTCAGATTCTTCAGAAGTAAAGGCGCAATGAAAAAGGTGTATGAGACTACTAGAGAGTTCGAAGACGCAGTTCATACGATGCTAGGTGGAATTACTCCTCCGGAAGATTTGGATACTTTATTCTCAATTTTCGAAGAGGCTAGATATTCAGACCATGAAATAGGTGCCGACCAAAGAGATCGAGCAATGGAAGCTCTGCAATCAATAATCAATCATTTGAGTAATTCACTTGGTGAAAGTATGTTGAGCAGGACAGCATCAACCGAATCAGGATTGTATGGCTCAGTTGTTAAGGCAGGTTCATTTGTTGATTCGGAAGGACAGACAAGAATTGCAGGTATTGATGATGACGATGAAAGAGATGGTTTTTCATTATGATTTGATTGANTGAGGTCNGTAATTAATTGAATTAGTAAAAACAACCACCTTGTCCGCAGTGCAACGAATTAGCCACTTGGCTAGTAGTAGCATTCATAACAGGTCGTCAGGTGGCCGCGATACCTAAGAAACGTCGAGGGAGTTATATGAGTAAGAACAACAAGAAGACCAACGCGGCCCTAATTGCCTTAATCGGTGATTTGAAGGCCCAGAGCAGGTCAACTGGTTCTGCACTATGGCGAGACGTTGCATTACGCCTGGAAACCAGTCGTAGTAATTGGGCTGAACCAAACCTAAGTCGTCTATCGCGGTACGCTGCGAATGAAGACATGGTCCTTGTTCCTGGTAAATTACTGGGAAGNGGAGAAGTAGCAGGTAAGCCTAACGTCGCAGCATATAGTGTCAGTTCNGGAGCCCGCTCAAAAATTGAGGACGCAGGCGGACGTGTAATCACTATCCGCGAACTAATGAACGAAAACCCAGAAGGAGCGGGGGTGAGAATCCTTGGATGAATCAGGAACTATTGTTTATGATGCTACTGATAAGGTACTTGGAAGGTTAGCCAGTGTGGTTGCTAAACAATTATTATCTGCTAGAAAGGCCGGNAATCCTGTTAGAATAATCGTATTAAATGCTGAAAACGCAATTGTTTCCGGGCCACGAGCTCGTGTTTTAGCAGACTACGATTTCAAATACAAACTAAATCATCCTCGTAAAGGTCCATTCTTCCCTAGAATGCCAGATCAAATTATGAAGAGAACCGTTAGAGGCATGTTACCATACCAGAAGAATAGCAGTGGTCGTAATGCAGTCAGAGATCTGAGAGTTATGATTGGCTGCCCTGCAAANTTATCCGGTGAAGATTTACCNTCAGGACATACATGGGGAGANACATCTGCTCTNGATCGTCCATTACCAGTTAAGTTTGTACGACTTGGAGAAATATCATCTTCATTAGGTGTAGACGCGACACGTTGGGGAGGTCAGTGAATATGGCTAAGAAGAAAGGAAAGATATCTGTTGAGACTAGTGGTAAAAGGAAGACTGCGATAGCGCGTGCAACTGTCCGTAAAGGACAAGGTCGTGTACGAGTAAACAGTCAACCTATTCATATTATGGAACCAACTCTTGCACGTCGTAAAGCATTGGAACCCGTTCAAATTGCAGAAGCAATGGGTCGTTTAAGCGATGTTGATATCGTTGTCGATGTACATGGAGGCGGCCAAATGGGTCAAGTAGATGCGATTAGAACTGCTATAGCACGTGGCTTAGTCAAGTGGAATGGTGGAGCTATTGGTGAAGATGAAGAACTAAGAGAGGAGTATCTTAGATTCGACCGTAGTCTTCTAGTAAATGATCCAAGACGTAAAGAACCTAAACATCAAATGGGTCGTGGTGCCCGTGCTAAATGGCAGAAATCATACAGATGAGGTGAAAAAATATGTTGATACCAGTCCGTTGTTGGAGTTGTGGCAAAGTAATTGCTCACAAATATGAAGAATACAAGGAAGCTACAGTAAATGGAGAAGATACTAAGGTTGTTTTAGATAATCTAGGAATCGAGAGATATTGCTGTCGTAGAATGTTCGTTGCTCACATTGATTTGATTGATGAAGTAGCTCCGTTCAGTATTGCACGTGAAAACTGAGTATACACTTACGTTAGTGCTTTCAACCCAAAGAACCCCCATGAATAACAGGGCCTGTAGGTTAGCTTGGTCTATACTTCGCGGCTGGGGGTCGCGCGACCCAGGTTCAAATCCTGGCTGGCCCACCAGTATTACTCAGCTTATGCAAGATATTTATGTTACAACAATACGCATATTCAAGTCGCCCCCCCTCTCTCAATAGTCATGATTGGTGAGCGCCCATCCGGCGATGATAAGTCGGAACTAGTATCTTGGCTTGTTAACCAAATTTCATATCATTCTGATCTATATTATAATCATGCAACACCCATTATATCTGATGCTGATTTTGATTTACTTTGGTCAGAATTACAAAGATTGGATCCCAATAATCCTCAACTTGAAAAAGTTGGGTCAGATTCTATACCGGGAAATGAGAAGGTAACTCACTTATTTCCTATGCGTAGTTTAGATAAAGCTACCACAGTGAAAGAAATATTTCATTTTGTATCGGAAACAACAGTCGAAGGTAGAAAATTCGTATGTCAACCCAAATTGGATGGTTCAGCACTTTCCATAGAATATAGGAGAGGGAGGTTAGTCAGAGCAGCAACACGAGGTAACGGTACTAGGGGCGAAGATGTTACTGCAAATGCTCGAAGAATTTCCAATGTTCCAGAATCAATTGATTGGAAAGGAGATTGTCATATTAGAGGAGAGGTAGTTATGCCGTTGGCAATATTTGAAGAAAAATATTCATCTATTGCCCCCAATCCTCGAAATCTTGCCGCCGGATGCCTCAGACAAAAGACAAGAGAATCGGGTAAGGCTAAGCCTGAAGATTTAATTTTCCTTGCTTATGATGTTAAATTTCCAGATAAAGATAGCAANCATCCCGATAGCCCAAATCCCCCNAATTTCGTTTTTGATTCTGAGTCTATCGAATGGCTNTCAAATATCGGGATTCAAATCGCAGGCAATACAGTAGTTTCAGGTGCCAATTCAGAATCAGTTACAGATAATATCTCTTCAATTACTGAACATTGGACTGAGAAAAGAAACGATATTGAATGGGAAATTGATGGAGTCGTGATTAAACTAGATTTATTGTCAAAAAGAGAAACTCTCGGAATGACAGCTCATCATCCTCGGTGGGCTCTTGCATGGAAATTTCCTCCTGAAGAAGCAGATACAGTCCTAATGAGCGTTGATTGGCAAGTAGGGAGAACAGGAACTATCACTCCTGTCGCCAGAGTTGCACCTGTTACTGTTTCAGGTGTTACAGTTGAGAATGTTACTTTACATAACTCCGGAGAAGTAGATAGATTGAAGATTGCAATTGGTGACAAAGTAAAGATAGTCAGAAGAGGAGATGTCATACCAAAGATAGTCGAGGTTTTAGGTAAGGCAACAATTACAGATATTGAAGGTAGAATACATTCGGATGGTTCACAATATAGTGAAAGATTGCCTCACTACTCGAAAATAGAAACACCTTCTCATTGTCCCAGTTGTGATTCCGATTTAATTCAAGACGGTGCATTCATTAGATGTACAAATTTGAATTGTCCTTCTCGCTTAGAGAGAAGAATTCTGTATTGGACAAGGTCATTGGAGTTAGATGGTATTGGTGAGAAATTGGCTCAACAATTATGTTCAGAGGGATTAGTTAAGTCTCTATCAGACCTTTATGTTCTGGAAATTAGTGATTTATCAAATTTAGAAAGGATGGCACTGAAGTCTGCTACTAATGTAATAAATCAACTTGAATCTAGTAGAAAAATGTCTTTGAGCCAGTTTCTTTCGGCATTAGGAATTCCTGGAATTGGACCAGAACTTGCTTCTTTGGTGGCTGAAAAGGTTTCAACAATTGATAATCTTCTATATTTGGTTAATACAAGAAATGAGTATGGTGATTTAGATGAAATTAGTCCTGCAATAATGCAGCTTACTGAAATTGATGGTATAGGCGATAAGGTTGCGAATCAAATATTAGAAGGACTGGCTCTAAGGATGGATACGGTTCTAAAACTTCAAACACATTTAGAGATTTATTCAGAATCAAAACCATTGAATATCGGCTCTTTATTTGGCTACACATTTTGTATTACTGGAACTTTGACACGTTCAAGAAAAGAAATCGCTCTTCTAATCAAATCAAATGGCGGTAAAGTAGTTACTTCGGTATCTAAAAATTTGGATTATCTTGTTGCCGGCGAATCNGCAGGCTCAAAGCTTGTTACAGCAAATAAATTAGGAGTTCAGGTTATAGATGAAGAGCAATTGAACGGTATGTTAGAACAANATGATGAATTGAATATTAAGAGAGAAAATACTCAAAAATCATTAATGGATTTCTAATTATCCATACATATTGGCGCTATCATTAGTTGCATGTTCTGCACTAGGATTTAATTGTAAAGCCATCATTTCCCTAATTTGTTCTTCAATTCTTTGTGCTTCTTCTAGTAACGGCTCTGAATCTAAATAAATTGCCGGTAGTAGCTTATCTAAGCAATTGATTATTCTTGCTGCGGCCCGAGAATCTGGAATTGTTCCATTTCCAAATTCTCCTGATGCCTCTGCTAACATTGCCACAGTATTCACAGATCTTCTTCGACTTTCACCCATCATTACGCCAGTCATTCCACCAATGATGCCCTGTTTCAGTAAAGGAATCTTTAATTCATNCAAAATTTTATGNGATTCTTCNACAGAACCAATCCCTAGTAAAGATCCATCTGAATCATCTTCATCAAAAATTGTATGTTTATTCTCAACTCCAGGTGAATAAGCATCNATCATTATTGCAGCACTGGCATTAGAATTCTTAATCCAATCGATTAGCGCACCTGATAATGGTAAACACAAATCAGCAGGNACTTGAATTTCTGAAGCGATTAGAACAACTTTATTACATTCTTCCATATTACAAATGGGCTCTCCAGCATAAAATCTCAATGGAGGTAAAGGCATCCCATCTTGCACCAGACAAACCGCAGGTAAGGAAGGGTGACGAACACCTCCTACTAATTTCAAATCTAATTTATCCACCAGATAATGTGCGACAATACTGCTGACGAACCCTAAAGATGGGAAACAATTGACTACTAAAGCTCCAGTAATATCAATTTCAGAATCAAATTGTACCTCCGGTTGCGACGCCATTGCCACATAGTAATAGCCGATGGTGTTAATCCTTATGACGCCTCGAGTGTAACATTGGATAGTCCGGTGGGTGGTAAAAATGGCGGATATACATTCTGAACATCAGCTATCTCCTTCTTCTTGGAANAGATTTGAAGAATGTCCAAGGAAATATTGGCTTTCAAGACAAAAATTACCCAAAAAGGCCTCTATGGCTGCATCACTCGGTAATGTTATTCACAATTCAATGGAAGAAATTTGTAATTTAAATTTTAATGATTTGAATGATTTAGAGGTAGGTTGGTTACCAAAAGTAATGAAGGATATTATAGATAAACATTGGTCGATAGAAAAAGAAATTTTCCTTAACACTCCTCGACGTCCTAATTGGAAATCACAATCGATAAGTAAAGCAAGAGAAGGTTTAGCAGGNGCTCTTAANCTTCTTTTTAGNAAAACAAACCATAATGNAAAGAAATTTTCAGAGATCTCAGTNAAAGATTGGAAAGAGATTAAATCAATTGTATTATCTAATGAGGAATCATTGATNTCAAAGGATGGAAAATTAATTGGTAGACTTGATTTGTTAATTGATGATTTAGATGACCAAGGACAATCAAAAGGTTGGATNGTTGCAGATCTAAAAACAGGAAAGCCCCCCTCTTCCGGGCTAAATAAGAATGTAACTAGACAATTATTATTTTACAGAGATTTATTGAAAGAAACAAAACCAAACCATCCTAAAGTTTCAGCCGAAGGATGGTACTCTGCCAATCAAAAGATATATTCTGCAGAAGGAGATTTTGTTCTAGATGATGCAATCAATGCTTGGAATGAAATGCACCTGACAATTGATCCCCCAAAATCAACTCCTAGTGAAGAATCATGTGGGTTTTGTGAGTTCAAAGCATGGTGTCCGGATTGGTGGGTGTCAAGAGATTTAGGGTTTCTTTCAGATAAGAATACATTTAGAGATGAAGTTGTTAAAATAATAAAATTTGATGAATTTTCCGGAGCAGCATTATTTGAGCGGCAGACTCCAGTAGGTTTGGAAGGCGAGCTAACAAGATCAGAAACAAGTTTTGGAGCACTGATCAAAGGACGGGCATTAATCCAAATAAAAAATATAATTTCTACAGATTTTGAAAGCCCAATATTCCTCGGAAGTGCTAGGTCCCAAGGACAAATAATTCATCTGGGAGATTGGAGCGAGATACTTCCTTGGTGCCCTTTACTTAAATCAATAAGAGAGACTTAATTTCTAAGTAAATACATATATGTTTCACAAATGGATTTATCTAAAGGACTGGAAGAAGAAAATAGCCAATTAAGATATCTCTTATCGTTTTTACTTATTTTATCTAAACTCATTCCTTTGTACTTTCCAAAGGCAATGATAATCTCATCATTATTTATTCTTAATAATCCTCTTGAATTAGGCACTGGCTCTAAATCTTCGAGCCCTGGACCCAATATATTCCCCCTTTTCATTCCAATTAGAGAGTCTTCTAAATCTTCTATCGTGCCTCTAAAGAAACGGGGATATTCATTCATTATTTTCCACAATAGTATCAAAGTGGCACCTGCGTCAGCATCAGCCCTGTGTGCGTTTTCGAGATTTATTCCATAACGATTACACAAAATTCCTAGATTATGCCTTCCAGGAATTTTTAATTTTCGAGCAATTACTAATGTATCGATAATTGCTTCAGGCTTTGGCGTGTCTACACCTGCTCTGAAACATTCCATTTCAAGTATCTTCCAATCAAAATTAATTATATTATGCCCAACCAAAATTGAACCATCTATTATTTCCGATATTTTTCCAATATGTTCGGAGAATCTACCTGCGTTTTTCACATCCTGATCTTTAATTCCGTGAACATTTGAAGCCTCAAGAGGTATCTTCTTTTCCGGATAGACTAGCGATTGTAAATTTATTTCTGTTCCGTCGATGTCACTGCCAATAAGTGCATATTCGACAATTCTTTCCTTTTTGATGTCGAAACCAGTGGTCTCCAAATCAAATCCAACAACTCGAAAGCCATCAAAAATGCCTCCAGTCATGATTATTCGAAACACATCTCCTCAATGAACTAATCTGTTCGTATATTTCAAATCATAATTTTTCGTAACGGTTTGATTCTATTTTTCCAATATCGCTATGAATGCTTTATGTTGCACAGAGGTATGATGACATCAACTAAGAGTGGAACTTTCCTGATATCATGTACGATTATATTTGTTTCATTTGCCGGCTGTACCGGCCTCTCTTCAACCACGCCCAATGCTGAAATTTCTTCAGATGTAAGTGAAATTAACGTAGGAGACGTTGTAAATTTTGATGGCAGAGCGTCCACATCTCCATCACCTTCAATAATTGTAGATTATAATTGGGATTTCGGAGACGGTGAAACACGTTTAACTAAGTCTGGAATTGTTAGTCATCATTTTCAAAATCCAGGAAATCACGAAGTTGAACTGACTGTAATCAATGATATGGGAGAATCAGATTCAATTTCTATGACTATTTTTGTTAATTCTCCTCCCACGATATTAATTGAAATACCCGGATATGTTAAGACGGGAGACACAGGAATTTTAGATGCGAGTAATTCTTTTGATCCAGAAGGAGGTAGTTTGGAATATATTTGGGATTTCGATAAGACATACGACAGTGACGGAGACGGAGATCCGACAAGAGATGCTGACGCGACTACTTCTGTTGCAGAAATCGAATTTTTAAATCCTGGAAATCAAACTGGAATTCTAACAGTTGTTGATGATAAAGGAGGAATAACTTCCGAGGAATGGACGGTGATGGTGATTTCTAGAACATTTTACATTTATTGGGAAGAGCAAAAAACTGTATATTCTTGGTCCGATTATCTTGAACAGGGGGACTCAATATCGTTTACTCATGAACCAGGATTAAATGCTCGGATAATTGAATTTAATGCCTCATTGATTTTAGATAGAGAATTAATACCATTATTGTGGCCGGAAGATAATTTTTCATTACATCTTGATTTGCCTATGACGGGATGGGAAACTTCTACCTTAACTACCCATGATAATATAACAGAAAATGCATCTGCTTACATCTCATATGATGAGCTAAATGATATTCCTGAAACAGATTATAATATTCAAGCGGAATCTGCCGAAAATGTGATTTATTCGCTGTTAAATGAACCAGGACAGAGGTGGGGAATGGGAGAATGGATTTGGACAATTACTGCAGAAGAATGTGATCCTGATTTACCAGTCGATGGAATTGATCCAGACACAGGTAATGATTGGGATTTAGAGGTTGAGTTTACTATTTTAATACCAAGAGTGTCAGAAATTGGAGTTTAAATCGAATCCCAATAGTGGGAAGGGCTTTCAAGTAAATCTTCATGGCAGGGTCATGGTTAAAGAGATGGAGATTACTAAAGTCTCGATTAGGGATAGACTAATTGCAGACCTCAAGGTCATTATGAGTAATCCACGCGATTATGAATTTTCGCCGCGTGCTGACATCAATGAAAATATTCTTAGTATTCAAAATGAAGATGACGAATCTTCTAAAACCTCATTCGAATTAGATTCTGAAATGATGGAAACCATAGAAAGAGATCGTATGCTTGAGTTAAGAGTTAAGTTCAATGTCGACGGAATGCACGGTGTTCTATTACATAAAAATCCAAATCCTAGAGATGGCCCTAAATCTAAGAAGTTGGCCCAACCTAGTTGGAAGACAATCCTTCCATTAGACATGTAGATTTCTCTGACTTAACACCGTCGAAATTAAAGATAGAACTCGCTTCGAAGTTTCATTGGACCCATAGTGTAGCCTGGATATCACTGGGGCTTGCGGAGCCTTAAACCCGTGTTCAAATCGCGGTGGGTCCGCCATTTTGATTTGTAGTGTAAGCTAGAAAAATGAGTGTTTATTCAATTTTCTTCCATAGATTTCAAACCAAATACCCATTACGAATTAATATGGCATTTGTATCATCTAGAAGGATAGATTTCCCGATGGTCGATTTAGCAGGTATAGTGTATTATCCAAAGTTTTGGGATTTATCTCATCGATTTTTTGAAGAATCTTGGGATTATACATGCGGAGTTCACTACAATAAAATTCTCCAGGATCACCGTTTGGGATTCCCTCTAGTTCATAGTGAAGCAAATTTCCACCACCCACTCAAGTATGGTGATATTGCTACATGCAAATTAAAAATTAAAAAAATAGGTAAGACATCTATTACTTGGAGCTTTGAAATTTCTAATCAGGATAAAATATTATGTTGGACATCTATACAAACAACTGTTTGCACATCAATGGATCAAATAACGGAAAAAGTGAGCATTCCGGAATGGATACGACAAGGGCTATCAAAAATACAGGAGTAAGATTATTCTCTTGGCCATTTCTTAGTCAAAGCCCCTCTCAATGAATCATCCATTTTTGCATCCCACCAGTTGGCTTTTCTCCAAATTGCATATCTTCCTCTAATCCCTCTCAAATCTGCTCGATCAAGTTTAGCTCCTTGAAAATTAGATAGATTCATTTTGGCTTTGATAAAAATAGCATCCCTCATATCAGCATTATCAAATGCGGCCTTCATTAAGTTAGCACCTTTGAAAGAAGCCCTCCTCATGTCCGCACCGGAAAGGTCTGCCCCCTCTAAATCAGCCCCATCGAAAACTGCTCTTTTCAGATTAGCTCCAGAGAGATTTATCCCTCTCAAATCTTTACCTATATGAGAGGTATAAGACCAATCTTCAATCTCCTCTTTTTCAGACACGCGTTAAACTCTCCAAATAATTTCTTCCTGCGTCTGTTAGAACAACATATCTATTTTTCTTAGGTAAACCAGCAGGATATTCCAAAAATGGTTCTTGTTTTTTCCCTGTAACGCCACCTTCTAACATTCTATTAATATAAAGTGAAAGATTCCATTTTTCAACTTCATTTTCGTCCCATTTTCCGGATTGTGAAACTAGATTTTTCAATTCTCTTGGAGGCGTATTAGTCTCTTTTTCGACAAATCTTAGATAATGAATAGCGGCCAAAATAACATCACCTGTTTTTTCTATTTCACATGAATCAAGAACTCTTCTAAAGGCAGAGCCTCTTTCAGGAATTCCACTTTGTCGAGCTCTTTCAGCAGCAGTTTGTACGGCCGAGTCCCTAGCGTTTCTGATAGTAGTGAGCATTCCTTCCCATGATTCATCTTCTTTAATTTTCAACCAATCATCTCGAACTTCTTTAGTTGAACCACTTAAATCAATAATTTCACTTCCTACTTTTATGTAAATACGACCGATTCCTGAGTTTCCACTTTGACTCATGTACATCGGAAACAGTCAATTTAGTTAAATCCTAGTATATTTTTTTAACAAATAGTGATTATGTAAGTGTGAGATTTAAGTTACTCTACTAATTGCGAGGTATATGGAGGATGAGAGCAGTACAGGATTTCCTTTAGTTTTGCATGCTGAAGCGGACCCAAGTCGCCTAGGAGGTACTGCAATTTGTGGTTTCTCAACAGTGGGTTCTGTGGGAGTTATTGCCACATCTCATTTGATTTCTGCTCTTAACTTGAATGTGATGGGAACAGTGCTGCATCCTCAATTCCCAGCGATTGCATTGATACATGATTCAGTTCCAAAACATCCAGTTCGAGTATATCAAGGAGAAGGAATTGGAGTATTTACATCTGAAATACAATTTCCAAATGAGAAAGATATTTATTTTGCTGAAACAGTACTACAATGGTTCACTAAAGGGGGTTTTGATAGATTAATTGTTATTGATGGGGTTATTAGTAACGATCTGGGAATTAAAGAAGAAGGTGAATTATGGGGGGTATCTTCTAACAAAAAAGGTAGAGAACAACTAGAAAATGCCGGTATTCGTGGAATTCAACAAGGTATTGTGTCAGGAATTGCAGGATATTTGATTGCTGAAGGAGAAAGACGAGGTCTTGATGTAACTGCTTTACTTGCAGAATGCAACCCTATGTATCCCGATGCTAGGGCTGCTTTAATTGCAGTAGAAGGAGTTAGTGAGTTATTAGACAAGGAGATACCTATTCAGGATTTATTAGATGATGCACGAAATATCGAAGAAAGAGTCAGAGAGGCTTTCAATCGTGCACAAAAAACTGCTTTACCCGCTCCTAATGAAGATGACGATGACGACGATGAAGTGCAGATGATTTTCTAATCAATAAAAAGGATTAGTTCCAGCAGCATGATCTGTGGTATCGATAATCTCAGTAATCCCAGGCACATTATCTGTAATCATTACCTCTACTCCTTGTTTCAAAGTTACATCGACCATACCGCACCCTTGACATCCTCCTCCAAAAGCAATGTATGCTTTACCGTCATCAACTCCTAGTAAATCGACATGTCCTCCATGCGCAGCAACTGCTGGGTTTACATGTTCTGAAATAACATCAGCAACACTTTGTGATAATTCGTCTATCCAGAGAGGGTTGGGATTATCAAATGCGAACCCTCCTCCCATCAGAGTTTCCTTATAATCCAAGGTAGTACCATCGATATATTGGACACTTCTTTCTGCAATTAGAATTGNGAGNCCNTTTGATTCTGTCTCTAAATCACCTTCCTTAGCATCCTTTAGAGGAACTANTTGCAAATCATAGTTGAAACCATTAGGNCCTCTTCCAACAATTTCTATGCGAACTGCAACATCGGTATCATCTCCTTGAGAGATGTATTGGTTAAGCATCTCCTGAGCNTTNACTGTTATCTCCAGCATGTTCCTCATNACGNTGCAATNGGTGCTCTTTATTCAACCTGTCCTCATACAGGCAAGACTCATGACCTTAGTTCTTTACGAGGTATTGTGCCTACCTCCGATATTCGAGATCAGTTTGGAAGGCCATTGAAAGATTTACGAATTTCAGTTACCGATAGATGCAACTTCCGTTGTAGGTACTGTATGCCCAGAGAGAGATTTAGTGAAAATCATACTTTCCTTCCCAAAAGAGCCTTTTTAACATTTGAAGAAATTGAAAAAGTAGTTAGGTCATGTATGTCGCTTGGACTTGAAAAGGTCAGAATTACAGGTGGTGAACCCCTTCTAAGAAAAGATTTACACAAATTAATCNAGATGTTATCGTGCCTCGACATAGACATTGCATTGACAACAAACGCATCACTTCTAAAAAATCAGGCAAAAGATCTTCTTGATGCAGGTTTAAATCGCGTGACTGTAAGTTTGGACGCTTTAGATCCACATCTTCATAGTAAGATGTCAGATAGCAATGTTTCCGTTGAATCAGTCTTAGAAGGGATTGAAGAAGCAATTCGTGTCGGACTTTCTCCCGTGAAAATTAATTGCGTGGTTCAAAGGGGAGTTAACGAAGAAGAAGTAAGTAAATTGGTAAATTACTTCCGACATACAGATGTTATTGTTCGATTNATTGAATATATGGATGTTGGTAGGACGAATGGTTGGCAATTAGCCCAAGTAGTTCCTTCAGAAAGAATACTTAGTCATCTTCAAGAAGAATTCGATCTTATTCCAATTGAACCTGTGAAGAACAGTGATGTAGCAGTAAGATGGGCTCATAGAGATGGTTCAGGAGAAATAGGTTTTATTTCATCTGTAACATCTCCATTCTGTGGGGATTGTGTGAGGGCTCGACTATCAGCAGATGGAAGATTTGTTACTTGTTTATTTGCCTCCGGTGGCCATGATATACGTGCATTGATCCATAATGGCGCAGAAGAGGAAGACCTACAAGCGGCTATAGCTGCTATTTGGCATAGACGAGAAGACCGTTACAGTGAAATTCGCTCTGAAGACACAGCGGCTTTNCCTAGAATTGAAATGTCTTACATAGGTGGTTGAGTCTCTTCCAGTACATCAATTATTACTTCCCAAGGTGCATTAGTTCGGAAAGATGGTTTTGGATAATGAGAGAGTGCGGCTTTGAAACCTTTNTCATTAATCTTAGTAACCATTTTTTTAGGACTTGGAGGCGAACCCACATTTCTCCAACTAGCCAAATCATCAGTTAAGATTAGGAATTCNCCTTCGATAATTTCAGATTCATTTTTTATATTTTTAATGCAACGAACAATTTTNCTTTTTTCAATTTCAAAATCTCTTTCACTCCAGTTCATCGGATTTTCTTNGAAATACTCGGTTGTGCACATGGTAACAACTTCTTCTTCAGTGAAATTTGCCATTATTTCAGAATCACCTAGAGGTGCAATCCAAAGAGGTCCCGAAATTCTTTTGTCTTGTCTATTAATTGGATATGANAGAGGCAAAAAGCAGTGCATTGGCAANGAATCAGTCGAAGAATGAGGAGTTAGACCTTCTTCCATGGACGCAAGAACTTCTTTCTCNTTAGGTTCTTTAATTCTCCAACCTAGATTTTTTTCTACTTGGTTTGCCCTCTCTATCGATTTACTAATCTTTACAGAAATTCTAAGATGGTGTGAATCCCAAACTGATAGGAGTGGCTTCGCAACTCTTCCATGTTTTGCTGCAGTTCTTGCTACGCATGCCATCAGTACTCTCAATCCAGAATCATGTGCTAAATTATCTGGATTTATTCTAGCTCCATATCTTCTCATTAAAGCGGTTTTTGAAGAACCAGATAAGGCAGCAGTATCAGTAGCACTGATTTCAATTATGGCTTTTTTCGCTAATGATTGAATTGCTGTATCTAAAAANGGCATTGGAGAACCAAAAGGGTCGATATCAACCCAATGCCAACCTTGTTCCAGTACAGTAGTTCTTAGATCACCAATTTTTGGTTCTAGTACTCCATATCCATGTCTAGGAGGGAATAATCGATGATTTTCTAAAGAACCTTGTATAGATTTTTCATTCATATCACAGACAGTAACTCTCAATCTCCTAACTAGTTNTTCTGGTAATTCATTTAGCCACCTCCTTGCTCTTAATCCACTAGCGGCCAATCCATCTATGGCATAAATTTCAGAATTTCCTAAATATCCGGATTCGATGATATGCTTCATCAAAATTATACTTCTAGTTCTTGAACCAGACATGGCTGGATTATAGAATATTTTTTCGAAATCTTTAGTTGAAGGGCCAANTGCATCATTCTCTATATCGTTGTTTAATTGAATCAAGGTTCTTCCTTCAAGATGTATCATTATTCCCCGCCTCAATCATAATAATTCATCCGCAAATACATCAATAGTGTGAGAAAGTTACTTCTGGATCTAAATGTGTTACTTCATTCCCTCTATCATGCACATAACCCACATATCTNGAACCNGGCAATCTTTGATTTAACCATTTTTCAACTGATTCGGATACGTCTTTACTTACTACCACNGTCATTCCCATTCCCATGTTAAAAGTCCGATGCATTTCTTTGGCGCTGACAGAACCCTGTTCAGCTAACCAAATAAATTCGGGAAGCACTGGTAAAGGATTTTCAATATGCCATCCAAATACATCATGTAATCTCAAAAGATTTGACAAACCTCCTCCAGTAATATGTGCTATTGCCTTGATATCAGATACGTCACAAGGTCCGATTCCATCTCTACAATGTTTGATAAGGTCNACCAATGGATTTACATAAATTCTTGTAGGATTAAGTAGCACNTCTCCNAGAGTGATATCACCATCCTCAAATCTTTCAATNACTCTGTTTTCATGTTCAGATTCAAAAGGTGATTTTTCTGTTAAAGAATTTCCTGCACGTTCCACAATCGCTCTAACAAGACTGTAGCCGTTAGAATGAATACCACTACTAGGTAGACCAATCATAATATCACCAGGTTGTATTTTCGCTCCTGTAATTGCACCACCTTTAGGGAACCAACCCAAAGCTGTGCCTGACAAATCTAACTCTGTAACAATTCCTGGNAATGTCGCAGTTTCNCCNCCTGCTAATGTAACTCTTGCTCTTGCACAGGCTTCTGCCAAAGATTTACCAAGTNTTGAGTGNGTATTGATATCTGTTTTTGGAACTGCAATATAGTCAACAAAAGCNATNGGTTCCGCNCCTACACACAATAAATCATTGACATTCATAGCTACACAATCAATCCCNACACCCTCATATCTTTGCAATTTATTTGCAATCATTAGCTTTGATCCAACTCCATCGGTTGCCAAAGCTAACCTATGTTCGCCGAATTCAATAATNCCNCCAAATCCNCCTGCTAAAGGCACGGGTGCGCCGAACTCACCTTTTCTTCTAACAGAAGATGAAAGCGCTCCTACAAGACTTGCTACGGCGGCACCTTCTGCATCAATATCAACACCCGATGATGCATAGTCCATAGGCTCTCTATCCATAGTTGTGCGAAGTATATCTAGTCCATGAATTACTCTGTTTGATATTTTCTTTACTTCTCGAAATATAATTAATAATTTGACTACTTTCATTTATTATGTTGCCAACCATTCGAAACGATATCATTTAGATGCATTCCCAAGAGACTCTATAAATGTTATATGTCGTCGATAGTCCTACCGGAACGTGAGTATCCTATGAATAACAAGAAAATAATTGCAATGATGATGACCCTGAGTATGCTAGCAGCAGCGTTTGCTGGTTGCTTGGGCGGAGATGACGATGACCCAGATCCAGTAGTGGAAGATTGGACATTAACACCGGCTGAAGATGTAGCTGCTGTGTTCGTAACTTCTGACTGGGACCCGATTATCCCCAACTTGAACGCCGGAGAGATGTGTGATGCAATCCTTTCCGCTATGACCAAGACTGATGAAAGAGAAGTTGTGGTCGATTTCACACGTGGTTACTATACAAGTAGCCAAGGTGTAATCGGTGCCTCAGGTTCTGCAGCTATCACTGATGCGCTTGATCTAAACATGGCAGGTACTAGAGTAGCAGTACAATCTGGAACAACTTCAGATTTGTGGGCTAATGAAAATCTGCCGGATGCAACAATTGTTGCATATGCAGATTTCCCTTCAGTAACTGCTTCAATCAGTAATGGTGATGCAGACTATGCTATGGGTGATTCGCCTGTATTGGCATTATCTGGTGACCTAATGGTTACCTTCTCTGATGAAACATTCGGTATCGCTGTAGATGATGGTGATTCAGAACTTCTAGATGCATTAAATGTAGCTATTACAGCAATGATTGATTCTGGAGAATATGACTTAATCTTTGGTGCTACATTCGAAGGTGCTGTAGTATTAACAGATGATACTGATGCAAACACTGCAACATCATACCCAATGGCGACAGAAGGTAGCAGACTAACACAGGTTCTAGAATCTGGAGAATTAAGATTCTGCTCTGACACATCATACCCTCCATTCGAGAGTCTTGATGCTGACGGTAATGCAGTTGGTTTCGATGTAGATATTGGTAATGCAATTGCAGATGAGATTGCTGCACACTACATGAACAACGACAATCCAATGTTCGTTCCTCCTGTAGAGGATAAGGTAATCAAGATTGGATTCTTGAATGATGCAACAGGACCTATCTCAGTTTATGCTGAAGCATTCACATTTGCTGCAAATGCTGCAGCTGATACGCTTTCCGCTAACGATGGATACACATTCGAGATTGTAGAAGCCGATTCTGGCTGTTCAGGTGACTTAGGTGGAACTGCAGCTCAAACATTGGTTGACTCAGGAGTTGTAGGAGTAGCAGGAGCAGCTTGCTCTGGTGCTTCAATGGCAGCAAACGCTGTATTATCAGCAGCTGGAATCCCACAAGTTTCCTATGCAAGTACTAGCCCTGCACTGTCA